>CAZLEC010000516.1:0-3709 GCA_964558245.1 uncultured Burkholderiales bacterium
GAACACCTTCGAGACGAGCCGCCGGAGCCGATGGTGGTCGGGCGGGTCGAGGTTGAGCATCGAGTGGCTGCCGCCCTCACGACGCTCTTCGAACATCGCCTCGATGTCGGGGTCCATCGTGATCGCGAGCGGCTTGGCGTGGCGCTGCTCGACACTGAGCCTCGGGTCGCGCAGCGCCCGGACCACGTCGTCGTAGCGGAACAGCATGACCACCCCGATGGGGCTCATGTGCACCGGGTCGACCTCGCGTACGAGCGCGTACTGGGTGTACGGGTCGTCGAAGTAGCCCGGCTCGAACGGGTTCAGCATCACCGGGAGGTAGCCCGTGTCGGGAGTCTCGCTCGTCGTCACGGGCTGAACGCTACGCCGATCGGCTGGTTCCGACCCGCGTGACATGGGTCACACCGACCCGCACAAGTACTTGCAGTCTAGCTGCAACTAGTATTTGATGGACGTCGTGACAGTCGTCGACGGCCGGACGCAGCGGGGAGCCCGCAATCGCCAGGCGATCATCGACGCGCTGATCGCCTGCTACGACGACGGCGAGCTCCGGCCGAGCGTGCAGCAGGTCGCCGACCGGGCGGGCGTGTCGGCGCGCTCGGTGCACAACCACTTCGCCGACGTCGAGGCGCTGTGCGCCGAAGTGTCGCAACGCCAGTGGGAGCGGTTCGCTCATCTCGCGGTGATGATCGACATCACGAGCGCGGTTCCCGAGCGCGTCGAGCAGCTCGTGACGCAGCGCGCCGAGATCTTCGAAGGGCTCACGCCGGTGCGGCGCGCCGCGCTGCTCATGGCACCCGACTCGCCGACGATCGTCGCCAACCTGGCGCGCCTCGACCGCACGCTCCGGCACCAGATCGAGCGCGCGTTCCCCGGCATCGCCCCCGACGCGCTCGACGCGGTCGACGCGCTCGCATCGTGGGACACGTGGAACCGGCTGCGCGCGGCGCAAGGCGTGGCGATGCCGAGAGCTCGCCGGGTCCTCACGACCGCAATTCGCACACTTCTCGAAGAGCTCAGTGACGAAGAAGGAGACGCGTGATGGGCGCGATCAAGCCGAACAAGAGCCAGTTCATGGAGCTCGCGCAGGCCCCCGACGAGGGACCGGTCGTGATGCTCAACCTCCTGAAGTTCAAGGCGCGCGCCGACAACGCCGAAGGGAGCGGCGCGAGCGAGTACGCGAAGTACGGCGAAGCGGCCGTGCAGATGGTCGAGTCGCGCGGCGGGAAGGTGCTCTGGATGGGCCGCGCCGACCAGATCCTGATCGGAGACGCCGAAGAGAGTTGGGACTCGGTCGCGCTGGTGCAGTACCCGAGCCGCAAGGACTTCCTCGAGATGGTCTCCACACCGGAATACGAAAAAGCGCACGAGCACCGGGAGTCGGGGTTGGAGCGGACGGTGCTGATCGCGTGCACCGAGGCCGTGAACCGGCTGGGCTAGGCGCTCGACAATCCACGAGAGGGGGCTCACGTGGGTCGCAAGATCCTTTTCATCACCACCGACCAGCAGCGTTACGACTCGCTCGGCTGCAACGGCGGAACGGTCGCGCGCACGCCGGTGGTCGACGGTTTGGCGGCGCGCGGCGTGCGCTACGAGCGCGCGTACAACCAGAACACGGTCTGCATGCCGGCCCGGTCGACGATGCTCACGGGTCAGTACGTGCGCACGCACGGCGTCATCGCCAACGGTGTGCCGCTACCGGAGGACGCACCTTCGATCGCGGAGTACCTGCGCGACGCGGCCGGCTACCGAACCGCGCTGCTCGGGAAGGCGCACTTCGAACCGGGTTTCGACTTCCAGCTGCACTGGGCCGAGAACTTCATGTCGGAGCAGGGTCTGGTCGGCCCGTATCGCGGTTTCGAGCACGCGGAGCTCGCGATGCACGTGCCGGCCGTCGGCAAGCGCGCGCTGCAGCACTACGGGCGTTGGCTCATCGACACGCACGGCATCGAGGCGACGAAGGGTTTCTCGCCGCTGCTCGCGGCCGAGCCCGGCGGCGAGACCGGCGCGCCGGAGACCCGGCTCAACCCGATCCCGCGCGACTGGTACCACACTGACTGGGTCGCCGATCGCACGATCGCGTACCTCGACTCGCTGCCGGAAGACGCCGACTGGTTCGTCTGGATGTCGTTCCCCGACCCGCACCATCCGTGGGACCCGCCGGAGTCGGAGCTGCACCGCTGCAACTGGCGCGATCTCGATCTGCCTCCCGGCCATCCGGGCTCGAACGAGGAGATCGAGCGAGTGCTCGCGCAGAAGCCCGCGCACTGGCTCGCGCTCTGGAACGGCGAGTGGATCAACGCCGAGGGCGGACCGGGCACGTATCGCCCGCAAAACGTCGGCGCCGACAACATCCGCGAGATCAACGCGATGACGCACATCATGAACGAGCTGATCGACGAGGCGTGCGGGCGCGTGCTGGCGCGAGTCGCGGCCCGTGGATGGGGCGACGACACCGACGTGATCTTCACGACCGATCACGGCGAGTTGCAGGGTGACTACGGGCTCGTCTTCAAGGGCCCCTTCCACACCGACTCGCTCATGCGGCTCCCGATGGTCTGGCAGCCCGCGCCGTCGGCCGGAGTCGCGCCCGCGGTCGTGCACGAGCCGGTCGGCCAGCTCGACCTCGCACCGACGTTCTGCGAGATCGCCGGCGTTCCCGTGCCCGATTGGGTGCAGGGCGAAGCCCTGCCGGCCGCGCCCGGATCAGGGCGCGAGCGCGTGGTCTGCGAATGGGACTCGCAGTTCCCGGGCTACGGGATGCACCTGCGCACGATCTACCGCGAGGGCTGGCTGTGCACGGTGTACGAGAAGTCGACGATCGGCGAGCCCAACGGGCTCGAGCGCTGGTTCGCCGAGACCGGCATGTTCGGCGGCGGAATCGGCCCGGTCAGCCCGGTCGCGTACGACGGCACCGAGGGTGAGCTGTACGCGGTCGACGAGGACCCGCACCAGTTCGTGAACCGCTGGGACGACCTGCAGTGCAAAGCCCTGCGCGAAGACCTCGTCGCCGACCTCTACGACACGCTCCCCAAGGAGCGCAACATCCTAGAGGTTCAGCACCCCGCCTAAACCCTCGAACCGGCCTGGGTGAGGGGGGTCTGTGAGACCGCTCGCTCACGCCGGTTCGCTTGTTGGGGTGGGGAAGAGACGCAGGTTGGCCGTTTGGGTGGCGATCGCGCAGAGGTTGCCTTCCTCGTCCCAGAGGCGCGCGGGGCCGGTGGCGTAGCCGTCGCCGACGTGCCAGGCCTCGATCTCCTGGAGCACCCACGGGGTCACCGGTGTCGCGACGAAGCGGATGCCGATCTCGAGTGACAGCACCATGAACGGCGACCCGATCGGACCGAGCCCTTGGCCGACGGCGGGGCCGATCACGTCGCCGTGGATCGCGAGCGCGAGCCGGTCGTAGGAGCCGTCGGGCAGCTGCGGCTCGCACTGCAGCCGCGTCCACACCTTGATGCGCGCGGGGCCGGCCTTGAAGTCGGGATCCCAGGGCGCGAACCCGTCGATGGGCCGCCAGTCGGTCTGCTCGTGGAAGTTGATGTGCTCGAACGGGCCGCGGCTGAAGCCTTCGGGCGGCTCGGGGATCTCGAGCTCGTGGGGCGTGGGGACGTCGGGGAATTCCACGTCGAGGAAGCCGAGGTCGGTGTCGTGCGCGATGCCGAACACGCCGTGCGCGCGCAGGGCGAGGTTGCCGTCGACGCGGAGG
>CAZLEC010000517.1:0-3702 GCA_964558245.1 uncultured Burkholderiales bacterium
GAGCCCAACGGCGGCCGCGAGCAGGAGATCAACGTCGAGCCCGGGACCCTGCTCGCCAAGGTCATGGGCACGAACCGGCCGGTGGGCACCTGTCACCACCACCAGTCGGTGTCCGAGCTCGGTGCCGACCTGCGCGTGGTCGCGCGGGCCGACGACGGCATCGTCGAAGGCCTCGAGCTCGACGGCGGCGCGGGCTGGCTCCTCGCGGTGCAGTGGCACCCCGAGGACACGGCCGAGACCGACCCCGCGAACCAGCGCCTCTTCGACGCGCTCGTCGCGGAGTGCCGCTGACCCCCCACCCCTCCACCAACCGGCGTGAGCAGGCGGTCTATGAGACCGCGGTCTATGAGACCGCTCAGTCACGCCGGTTCGTCAAGTAATCGTGGCGCGGAGCTCGTGCTTGGGGACCTTGCCGCTGGGATTGCGCGGCATCGCGTCGATGATCTCGAGGCGCTCGGGGATCTTCTGGGTCATGAGCCCGGCCGATCGGCAATGGTCGAGCACACTCTTCAGATCGGGTGGCGCGGCCGGGTCGGCCGGCACCACGAACGCAACCACCATCTCACCGCGCTCCTCGTCGGGGATGCCGAGCACGGCCACGTCGGCGATCGCCGGATGCGCGTAGAGCACGTCTTCGACTTCCTTCGCCGACACGTTCTCACCCTTGCGGATGATGATGTCCTTGATGCGGCCGGTGATGAGGATCGCACCATGGGCATCGAAGCGCCCGAGATCGCCGGTGTGCAGGAAACCGTCGGGTGTGAACGCGTCGGCGTCGAGTGAGCTGTCGACGTAGCCGCGCATGACCTGCGGGCCCTGCACGACGATCTCGCCCTCTTCGCCGGCGGCGACTTCGTTGCCGTCGCGGTCGATGAGCTTGATGGTGACGCCGTCGTTGGGGCGGCCCTCGGCGAATCGCTTCACGTCTTCGTGGTCGTCGATATCGGTCTGGCAGACGATCGGCGCTTCCGTCATGCCGTAGCCCGCGGTCGTGCCGATGCTCGAGGGCACCACGGCCTTCAGCTCGTCGTGCAGTTGGGGCGGCCGGGCCGAACCTCCGCTCGGGAAGTCGCGCACCGTCCTGTAGGCGTCAGGATCGGCCTTGGCCTCCGCGATAAGCGCGGCGTGGATCGCCGCCGCGCCGTTGGCGAGCGTCACGCCGTGCTTGCGGATCAGCGTGGTGGAGGCCTGCGGCGTCCATGCCTCCATGAGCACCGCGGCCGAGCCGGTGAGCAGCGGCGTGAACACGCCGATGATGATCCCGCCCACATGCGTGAACGGGAAGGCGACGAGCGCGATGTCGTCGGCGACCACGTGGGTCTTGTGCGCGTACCCGATCGCTCCCGCGAGCACCGATCGGTCGGTGTGTTGCGCGCCCTTCGGCGCCGCGGTAGTACCCGACGTGTAGAAGATCCAGCGAACGGGATCGGCGGTCGGGTCGTCGAACACCGCGGGCGGCGCGGGCAGGCTCGCGGGATCCCCTTCAGGGTTCCAATGGTCGGCGACGAGCGTGTGCATCCCGTCGTTCTCGCCGGCGATCTGCTCCGCGAGCGCGGCGTAGTCGAAGTTGTTCCACACCGACGGCGTGACGAGCAGCCGGCAATGCGTCTGCGCGGCGATGAAGGAGATCTCACGCGCGCGGTAGATCGGCAGCATCGGGTTCTGCACCGCACCGAGGCGGCACAACGCGGCCACGAGCACCGCCGACTCCGTCCACGTCGGGAGCTGCCACGACACGTTCACGTCGGCGCCGACACCCAGGCCGAGAAGCCCGGCTGCCGCCCGCTCCGCCAGGTCGCGGTATTCGGCGAACGTCGTTTGGCGGTCACCGTCGTAGAGCATCACCCGATCGGGCGTGGCCGCGACGCGCCGCTCGATCAGCTCCCAGATGCTGCGAACGTCGTCAAGCATCGTCGTCCTCGTCAGATCGTCAGGCCACCGTCGACGGACACGATCGAGCCGGTCATGTACCGGCACGCGTCCGACGCGACGAACAGCGCAATGTTCGCGATCTCTTCCGGCTGCGAGTTCCCGAGCGGCGTCATGACCTTGCGGAACTCCTTCCACGTAACGCCTTCGGGCATCTTCGTGAATTCGTTCTGGAGCGGCGTCTCGATACCGCCCGGCGCGAGGCAGTTCACGCGAACGTGCCGCTTCAGGTATTCGTCGGCGAGCGCGCGGGTGAGGTTCACGACGCCGCCCTTCGAGGCGCAGTACGCGGCGCTGTAGGGCTGACCCATCAATCCGGCGTTGGACGCGATGTTGACGATCGACCCGCCGCCGTCGAGGAGGTGCGGGATCGCGGCCTGGCACACGAGGAACGTGCCCGTGAGGTTCACGCCGATGATGCGCTGCCACTCGTCGAACGGCGTCTCGGCCGAGTGCGAGAACCGGCCGATTCCCGCGCAATTGAACACCAACGACGGGCGGCCCAGATCCTTCGCGGCGGCGGCAACCGCCGGGCGCACCGAATCGGGGTTCGACACGTCGACCTCGTAGGCGCGGGCCTCGGACCCGATGTCGGCGACGGTCTTGCCCACCGCGTCGGCGACGATGTCGAGGCACGCCACCCGGGCGCCCTCGGCCGCGAGCTGCAACGCGGTCGCCCGCCCGAGCCCCGAACCGGCACCCGTCACGAGCGCCACTCGTCCGTCGAAACGCGCCATCTGTGCCTCCGTCGCTGGTTCGGGCGACGGAATCTAACGCGCCGTCAGATTCCGGCTCAACGCGGCCCGCCCGGGAGCCGACGCGGCGCGCGAGCCGCCTCCGGCCACGACCGATGCCGACGCGGGAAACGGCCCGCCGGAACGAGGCCGGCGGGCCGTCTCGCCTCGAATCCCTGGGGGGAAGGGACAGGGAGGCGATTCCCACGTTCCAAATCGGTCGCGCCGCCGCCCAGATGAGAGGAAAAGTCGCCACGCACGGTGACCACGGCACCGGGCTGATCCGCCGCGCGCCTCGCAGCGAATCTCCCGTGACGCGCGCCGGCACCGCAGCCGGCGGCGAAGCGAACGAGGAGACCGCAATGGGTGCGAACGCGAAGTTGATCCAGGAGGCCTACGACGCATTCGGACGAGGCGACGTCGGCGTCGTCATCGGCATGCTCGACGCGAACGTCGAGTGGGTGTCGCCCCGGTCGTTGCCGCACGGCGGCGAGTTCTCCGGACCGGCGCAAGTCGGCAAGTTCTTCGAAGGCATCGGCGCCGCCTGGGACTCCCTCACACTCGACATCGAGTCGGTCGACGAAGCGGGAAACAACGTGTTCGCCGTCTTGCGGGCCGACGGCACGTTGAAGAGCGGCGAGGCGCGCACCTACGGCGCCGCGCACGTGTTCGAGATCCGCGACGGCAAGATCGTCCGCTGGCGCGAATACGTCAACCAGATCTGACCGCTAGTTCACGAGGCGGTCGCGTCCTTCCCAGTAGGGCGCACGCAGCTTGAACTTCTGCAGCTTGCCCGTCGCGGTGCGCGCGAGCGTTTCCCGGAACTCGACCGCGGTCGGGCACTTGAAATGTGTGAGCCGGGCGCGGCAATGCTCGATGACGTCGTGCTCGGTGAGCGACGCGCCGGGCGCGACCACCACGAGCGCCAGCACGGTCTCGCCCCACTTCTCGTGCGGCACTCCGACCACCGCGACCTCGATCACTGCCGGGTGCGAGAAGATGCAGTCCTCGACCTCGATCGACGACACGTTCTCGCCGC
>CAZLEC010000518.1:0-1852 GCA_964558245.1 uncultured Burkholderiales bacterium
CCCGAGCCCTACGAGCTCGGTTGGATGCGCGTGCCCGAGGCGCTCGGCGACGACCCGATGCTCCAAGCCTGCGCGTTCGCGTATTGCTCCGACGAGTTCCCGCTCGGCACGGCGCTCGCGGTGCATCCGGCCGTTCCCGACTGGGACCGGGTGTTCACCGCGAGCCTCGACCACGCGATCTGGTTCCATCGCCCGCTGCGGGCCGACCGGTGGTTGCTCCACGAGATGCGGGGGAGTGGCGTCGCCGACGGTCGTGGCCTCGCCTTCGCCCGGGTGTTCGACGCCGGGGGCGCGCACGTTGCTTCGGTGGCCCAGGAGGCGCTGGCCCGCGACCGGCGCGGCTGACCGCGCGAACATTCCCAAAATATGCCACGGAGAGTGGTCAAGTGTGAGCGGTCCGTTGGCCGAAATACCAAGTGGATGGTCGCTCCGCCCTCTGATCCGCTCGCGACCGCCGAACTCGGCAACGAGGCCGGCGGGACGCGCAAGATGCTCCTCGACGAGATGCTCGCCGAGCGGGCCCGTCCGCCCCTGCCGCCGGCGCCCGTGCTCAGTGTCGAGCCGGTTCCGGTGGATGCGACGCCGATCGGCGGCCGGCGCGCCGCGCGCAAGCGTCTGGCCGAGGTGGAGGCGCTCGCGCGGCACAACCTGCGCGCCGCCGAGGAGGCGCGGCGTTTCGTCCACGAAGAGCGGCAGATGCTCGAGGACGAGGCGACGGCCCGCACCGACGCCGAACGTACGGCCGCGGCGCTGCGCCGGGAGCTCGAGCGCCTGCGCTCCACCGAGGAGCAACGCGCGGCCCAGGCGCGGTTCGCAGCCACGCACCAGGCGCGGTCCGAGCTGGCGACGGAGATCGACCGTGTGCACGAGGAGCACGCGCGCGTTGTCGACGAGCTCGACCGGTTGCGCGGCACGCTCTTCGACCACGACAGCTTGCTCGACGAGTACTCCCGACGCCTGCGCGAGGAGCAGGAGTCACAGGAGAAGGCCCGCGCCGAGCAGGTGAGAGCCGAGGAGCAGCAGCGCGTCGCGGAGCGCAACCTCGAGATCGCGACCGAGACCGCGCGCCGACGCGCCGAGGAAGATCTCACCCGCTTCACGAAGGTCGAAGCCGCGTGGCGTGACGCGTGCATCGAGCGCGACCGCGTCACGAGCGAGTTGCGTTCGATCACGACCGGCGACGGCGAGCTCGCCCGACTCCGGATGGAGATCGAAGCGACACGCGAGGACATGACCCGGCTGCTCGGCGACCTCGACGTGCAGGCCGCACGCGCCGACACCGCCGAGACCGAGCTCGCGGCGGCCGTCGACGTGCGGGAGCAGGCCGAGCGCATCGCCGCCGACGCGACGCAGGAACGAGACCTGGCCGGGATCGCGCTCGAGACGACGCGCAGCGAGTTGGCCGAGCGGACCGAAGCGCTCGATGCCGAGCGGTCCACCTCGCAGGCGCGCATCGCGGATCTCGTCGCGCAGCTCTCGACCGCGACGCGCACCGCGGAGAGCGCGACCGAGCGTTGCGCCGACCTCGAGTCTCGGCTGGACGCCGCGATCTCGACGCGTGACGACGCCGTCGCCGAGGCCGACAAGCTGACCGAACAGCTCGCGCACGCCCGCTCCGACGCGGATCAACTCCGCACGCAGGCGGCGAGCATCGGCGACGAGCTCGCCGCGACCCAGGCGGCGCTCGAGACCGCACGTGCCGACGCGGAGCTCGCACGGGGCGACGCGCAGCGAGCGCATCAGGAAGCCGACGCGGCGCGGCGCGACGCGCAGGATGCCCGGGTATCGGCGTCGGTGCCGTCGTCGGCGGCCGCGCCGGTTGCCGCCCCGGTGGAGCTCGAGGCGGAGCGCG
>CAZLEC010000518.1:1952-3701 GCA_964558245.1 uncultured Burkholderiales bacterium
CGAGGCGGAGCGCGTTGCTCCGGCCCCGGCGCCCGACTCGGAGAAGGACTCGGAGAGGAGTGCGGCCCCCGCGGCATCGTCGTTCGACGCCGCCATCGCCCAGGCATTCCGCCAGGAGCTCGTCGACTACCCGTCCGAGACCAAGCCCGCCCCGAGCGAGAAGCCGGTCACCAAGTTCCGGACGGTCGAGGAGCCCGAAGGCGCCCGCCCGGTGCGCGCGGGAGGACCGGTCGTGGAGCTCGAGGCGTCCATGGTGCGCGAGCTGGAGCCGGTCGACCCGGCCGAGAGCGATGCGGAGTCCGACACCCCGCCCGAGCGGGTGCGCGAGAGCCAGCCCTGGCGGCGGACCGCGATGGCGGCGCTCACCGACCTCGCCACCGACTCCGACGACCTGACCCCCCGTCGCCGCCACTGACCGTTCCGAACCACACCATCTGACGGTGCGGTCGGCGACCGGGAATACTTTGCATGACTAATTAGCTATGCTAAGTGTATGCAAGCCAAGGCGCCGGTCCCGAAGCTGACAACACCCAAGCCCGCGGGTAGCTCGGCCGCGCCGCTTCCTGAGCTCGCGTCACGGCTGCGGCTCGCCGTCATGCGGCTCAGCCGTCGCCTGCGGCAGCACGCGCCGGTCGGGATCACCCAGTCGCAGCTCTCCGCGCTCGCCACCGTCGTGGTGCAGGAGCGCATCACCCTCTCCGGTCTCGCCGAGGCCGAGCGGGTGCAGCCGCCGTCGATCACCCGGGTGGTCGACACGCTCGTCGGCCAGGGTTACGCGACCCGCACGCCGAGCGCCGAGGATCGCCGGGTCGCGTGGGTCGAGCCGACCGAGGCGGGCCGTGCCCTGATCGAAGCCGTGCGGCGCCAACGCGACGCGTACCTCGCGCAGCGCCTGCGTTCGTTCACGCCGGAGGAGCGCGCCGTGCTCGCGCGCGCCGCGGAGTTGCTCGAGCGGCTCACGGAGGATCCACGATGACCCGCGTGCGCCGGCTGGGGCGCGACACGTTCGTCTCGTTGCACAACCGCAACTACCGCCTCTACTTCATTGGCCAGACGATCTCCGTCAGCGGCACGTGGATGCAAGGGCTCGCACAGGCGCTGCTGGTGCTGAAGCTCACGCACAACAGCGGCACCGCGCTCGGGCTCGTGACCGCGCTGCAATTCCTGCCGATGCTCCTGTTCGGCGCTTGGGGTGGCGTGCTCGCCGACCGGGTCGACAAGCGGAAGCTGCTCTACGGCACCCAGATCGCAGCCGGTGTGCTCGCGCTTGCACTCGGCATCATCGTCAGTACCGGCAACGCGGCGGTGTGGAACGTCTATGTCCTCTCGGCGTTGCTGGGCTTCGTCAACGTCGTCGACAATCCGGCGCGGCAAACCTTCGTGCTCGAAATGGTCGGACGCGAGGATTTGCCGAACGCGGTGAGCCTCAACAGCGTTGTGATGAACAGCTCGCGAGTGGTCGGCCCGGCGATCGGCGGCGTGTTGATCAAGGTGTTCGGCCTCGCGCCGTGCTTCTACATCAACGCCGCGTCGTATGTGGCCGTGCTCGTCGCGCTGATGATGATGAACGCCTCCTTGCTGCAACGACTGCCGAAGGTCGAACGCGCCAAGGGTCAACTCCGTGAGGGGCTGCTGTACGCCTGGTCGGAGCCAATGGTTCGCGTTCCGTTGTTGATGATGGCGGTGATCGGCACGCTCGCGTTCAACTTCCAGGTCGTGATCCCGCTCATCGCGATCAAGACCTTCGGT
>CAZLEC010000519.1:0-3699 GCA_964558245.1 uncultured Burkholderiales bacterium
CGACGTGCGGTCGGCATCGAGCGCGAACGCGAACATCACCACCACGATGCCGCCGAACGGCAGGATCTGCGCGAGGGCAACCCTCGACCGGCGCTCGATGCGCAGGTCCTTCCCCGCGACGAGCAGCGCCTCCCTGAGAAAACTCATGCGGCTGCGACCTCCGGCCCTCGACCGCCCGCGCGACGCGCGACAGCGTCCGGGCCTCCGGATCTGCGCCTGGCCCTCACGCGTGCACCTCGGCGCGCGCCGGCTGCGGGTCGGCGGTGGGCGGCATCTCGTGCACCCGGCCGGCCGCGATCCGGACCTCCCGCGTCGCGATCTGGCGCGCGATGTCGAGCTCGTGCGACGCGAGCAACACCGTGCGGCCTTCGGCGGGTGCGGCGCGCACGACGTCGTCGACGACGGAACGACCTTGTTCGTCGAGCCCGGCGTGGGGCTCGTCGAGCAGCAGCAGGCGCGGGTCGCGAGCGAGCGCGATCGCGAGTGCGACGCGCCGGCGCTGTCCTTGTGAGAGCCGGCCGTGTGCGACCCGGGCCACTCGGCCGAGCGCAAGCCGCTCGAGCGCGGCGTCGGCGTCGGCGGCCGCTCGACCGACCGCGCGCGTCGCGAACCTGATGTTGTCGTGCACGCTCAGGTCGTCGTAGCAGAACGTCTCGTGGCCGACGAGCGCCAACGACCTCCGGATGGACCGCCGGTCGACTGCGAGGTCGGAGCCGAACACCTCGGCCGCGCCCGAGCGCAGCGGCAACAGGCCCGCGCACAGCCGGAGCAGGGTCGTCTTGCCGGCGCCGTTCGCGCCCGAGAGCAGCACGATCTCGCCCTCCTGCACGTCCAGGTCGGCGCCTGCGAGCGCGGGGAATCGTCCGAGCATGCAAACGGCGGACCGCAGGTGAACGACACGCAAGAGGACTGCTCCGGGAGCGGGGAGCGATACGGCGAGAGTGTACGAAGGGCGCCGGGCAGGCGGCGAAACGCTGCTCCGGAACGGGCCCGCTGCGCCGGTACCATCGCCGGTTGTGCGACGCACGATCGCGGCCATCGGCCGCATGCTGGTGACGATCGGGCTCCTGATCCTGCTTTTCGTCACCTACGAGCTCTGGGGCACGGGCATCTTCACCGCCCGGGACCAGTCCCGGCTGAAGAGCCAGTTCCACAAGGAGCTGCTCCAGGCGCAACAGGACAATCCGGTGGTGACCGCTCCGACGACGACCACCAAGCCCGGCCGGCCCCAGAAGCCGCACCCGAAGACGACCACGACCCTGAACGCGAAGTATCAGGTCGCTCCGCCGGAGGGCGGGATCATCGGCGAGATCAAGATCCCGAAGATCGACGTCGACTGGATCTTCCGCGAGGGCGTGCAGCTCGCCGACCTCGCGCAGGGTCCGGGCCACTATCCGGGCACACCGCTCCCGGGCCAGATCGGCGACGCCGCGATCGCCGGCCACCGCACCACCCACGGCGCTCCGTTCTTCCGGGTCAACGAGCTGGCACCCGGCGACCAGATCCACATCACGACGTTCGCGGGCTCCTACACCTACGTCGTCGCCAAGACGCCGTTCGCGGTCGACCCGACCGACTATGCCGTCGTCGCCAACACGCCGGATGCCGAGCTCACGCTCACGAGCTGCAACCCCCGCTATTCGGCTCGTCAACGCATCGTGATCAAGGCGAAGCTCGTACGGAAGCTGAGTGACAAGCCGCACGTTCCCCCGACGCGCGTCAACGGCAAGAAGGTGGTCCCGCCACCGCACGCGCAGTTGGCGACCAGCCTGCAGGGCGAATCGAACAGCGATGTGCCGTCGGTGTTGTGGGGCATCATCGTCGCGATGGTCGGCGCGCTCTGGTGGTGGGGCTTCCGTCACTGGCGCCATCCGCTCACCTGGGTGATCGGCGTCGTGCCGTTCCTCGTCGTGCTGTTCCCGTTCTACGTGTACCTCGAACGCGCGCTCCCGAACGGCTACTAGCGGTACGGGCTATCGCCCTTTGAAGTTGGGCGTGCGCTTCTCCGCGAACGCGGCCATTCCCTCTTGCAGGTCGTCGCTCGCGAAGGCCGCGGCCTCGAGCGTCGCCACTTCGGCGCGGGCGTCGTCCGAGAGCCACTGCGCTTCGGCCACGAGGTTGAGCGAACGCTTGTGACCACGCACCGAGAGCGGCGCCGACGCGGAGATGTCACCCGCGATCGCGAGCGCCGCTTCCAACGCGTCGTCGGCGAGGCGCTGGACGATCCCGAGCCGCCACGCCTCCTCGGAGTCGACGGTACGCCCCGCGAGCAGCAGGTCGCGAGCGGCGCCCTGGCCGGCAAGCTCGGCGAGCCGCCAGATGTTGCGCGGGCTGAGGTGCACACCGAGTCGACCGACCGGGATCGCGAACCGCGCGGCCGGTGCGGCGACGCGCAGGTCGCACGCGACGGCGAGCTGCATGCCCGCACCCATCGCCGGACCGTTGACCGCCGCGATCACCGGCGCCGGATGCGCGACGATCGCGTCGAGCAACTCCTCGAACGCGGGGCGGAACGTGTCGACCGGACCGTCGGCGCCCGAATCCGTCGGCGCGAATCGGGTCACCAGATCGGCGCCGGCGCAGAAGGCCGAGCCCGCACCGGTGATCACGACGGCGCGCAGCTCCGGCTGCGCCTCGAGGTGACCCCGGAGCACCGCACAGAGCTCGCCGTTGAGCGCGTTGCGCCGATCGGGCCGGTCGATCGTCGCCAGGCCGACGAAGCCCCGGATCTCGAACTCGATCATCCGGTGTTCAGGACTCGTCGATCAGCGCGATGAGGTCGCCCTCTTGCACCGTCTGCTCGGGCTCGACGTGGAGCTCGCGCACGACGCCGGGGACCTCGGTGATCACCGGGATCTCCATCTTCATCGACTCGAGGATGCAGATCTCGTCGCCCTCGGCGACCATCTGCCCTTCCTCGACGACGACCTGCCAGACGTTCGCGGCAATCTCGGCCTTGATCTCGTGCATGCCCGCAACTTAATGGGTGAGCCCGCGCTCACACGGGGAGCACACCGTGCTTGCGGTCCGGGCGGTCGATCCGCTTGTCGGCGCTGATCCGCAGGCCGCGGGCGATGGCGGCGCGCGTCTCGGCCGGATCGATCACGTCGTCGAGCTGCCCGTGGCCGGCGGCGATGTACGGATCGATGTTGGCGCGGATCTCCTCGGCGAGCTCGAGGCGCTTCGCAACGCGCTCGGTCTCGTCGTCGATCGCGTCGAGCGTGCGCCGGTGGATGATGTTGACTGCGCCGTCGGGTCCCATCACCGCGATCTCGGCGGTCGGCCAGGCGACGATGTAGTCGGCTTCGTACGCCAGGCCGTTCATCACGAAGTAGCCGGCGCCGTAGCTCTTGCGCAGGATCACGCTGATCTTCGGCACCGTCGCCTCGCTCACCGCGAACAGCATCTTGGCGCCGTGGCGGATGATCCCCTGCTTCTCGACCGCACTGCCGACGATGAAGCCGGGAACGTCGTGCAGGAACACGAGCGGCACGTTGAAGGCGTCGCAGAGCCACACGAAGCGCGCGGCCTTGTCGGCGGCATTCACGTCGAGCGCGCCGCCGAGCACCATCGGCTGGTTCGCCACGATGCCCACCGGCCTCCCGTCGATCCGTGCGAGCGCGGTCACGAGGTTCTTCGCCCATTCGGGCTTCATCCACAGCACGTCGCCGTCGTCGACGATCGCGCTCACGACCTTGC
>CAZLEC010000520.1:0-3692 GCA_964558245.1 uncultured Burkholderiales bacterium
GGGTATCGACCGGGAGACCGCCTCGCTGGTCGCCGAAGAACTCGGGTTCGAAGTTGCGGAGACTGCTCCGGCCGCTGCCGCTGTCGGTGCAGACGGAACGCAGGCGGAAACCGGACCCGTGAGCGCCGCCACGAAGGAGCAGCTCTTCGACACGTCGATCATCGACGAGGTGTACCAGGAGAACCCCGATCTCAAGACGATCCCCGCGTGATGTGACTACCCTCGAGACCTTGCCCGGCGCCGACGGCACTACCGACGAGCCCGCCGTCGTCGCCGACGACGGCATCTCGCTGCGCAAGCTCGGCAAGGTCTTCAAGGTCCGGCGCTCCGAGGTCGTCGCGTTGGAAGACGCCGACCTCGCCGCGCCGGCGGGTTCGTTCACCGCGTTGCTCGGACCTTCCGGTTGTGGCAAGTCGACGATCCTGCGGATCCTCGCCGACCTCGAGGCGCCCACGACGGGGCGGGCGCTCGTGCACGGCGAGGAACCGGCCGCCGCTCGCCGCAACCATCATCTGGGCATCGCGTTCCAAGAAGCTGCGCTGCTGCCGTGGCGCTCGGTGATCACGAACATCCGCCTGCCGCTCGAGCTCGCGGGCGTGAAGGTCGACAAGGACACGATCGCCGCGCTCGTGCGGCTCGTCGGGCTCGAGGGCTTCGAGCAGGCGCGGCCCGCGCAACTCTCGGGCGGCATGCGCCAGCGCGTCGCGATCGCCAGGGCGCTCGTGGTGTTGCCGAAGGTGCTGTTGCTCGACGAGCCGTTCGGCGCGCTCGACGAGATGACGCGTCAGCGCCTCAACCTGGAGCTCCAGCGCATCTGGACCGAACGGGCGTGCACGACGTTGCTCGTGACGCACTCGATCGCGGAGGCGGTGTTCCTCGCGGACCGGGTTGCGGTCATGAGCCCCCGCCCCGGGCGGATCGTCGCGACCGTCGACATCGACCTCCCCCGGCCGCGCACGCCGGAGATGCTGCGCGCCCCGCACTTCCACGAGTTGTGTGACCGCTTCAGCGAGCTGCTCTTCGGTCACGGGGGCGCCGCCGCCGGCGAGCACTGATGGCCGTGGTCGCGGTGCCGCCGGTCACGAGCCGCCGCGAAGTCCCACCCTGGCTCCGGGGCGTCTTCGGCATGGTCGGCGTCGTCGTCGTATGGCAGATCGTGGGCCTGACGTTCTTCTCGAAGAACAACCTGGTGCCGCCCCCCACCCACATCCTCTCGCAGATGCGATCGGACGGGTTCGCGTTCTACTGGAACAACGCGCGCACCACCCTGCACGAGGCGAGCATCGGCTGGCTGTGCGGCAACGCGCTCGCGGTCCTGCTCGCGTTTGCGTTCCTCGTCGCTCCGATCCTCGAGCGACCGCTCATGCGCCTCGGCATCGCGTCGTACTGCCTCCCCATCTTTGCGATCGGGCCGGTGCTCCAGATCGTGTTCGTCGGCCAGACGCCGAAGATGATCCTCGCCGCCTTGTCGGTGTTCTTCACGACGCTCGTCGGCATGCTGATCGGACTGCGCAGTGCCGACGCCACGACGCTCGACCTCGTGCACGCCTACGGCGGGAACTCGTTCAACAAGCTGACCAAAGTGCGTTTGCGATCGGCGCTCCCGAGCCTGTTCGCAGCGTTGCGGATCGCGGCTCCCGCCGCGATCCTGGGCGCGATCATCGGCGAGTACCTCGGGTCCAACAACGGCTTGGGCGTGGCCCTGATCGCGTCGGAGCAGGGGCTCATCATCGACCGCACATGGGCGCTCGCGCTCGTGGCGACGGCCCTGGCCGGCATCGGATACGGCCTGACCGCGCTCATCGGGCACTGGCTCACGCCGTGGGCGCCGAAGCGAGCACGCGTATGACGGCCGAGATGCAGATCGCGGGCGTGAGCGCTCCGCCGCCTCCCGGCGCCGGCCGGTTGCGACGCGTCGGCGGCCGGCTCGGCCAGTGGCTGGTCTCGGCCGCAGTCGTGCTCGGCGCCTGGCAGCTGTTCATCATCGTGTTCCACGTCGGGCACTTCGTGGGGAAGGGCCCGCTCGACGTGTGGCGGTTCGTGGCGACCGGCGCCGGCGCCGCCGACGCGCGCTCGCAGCTGTACCACGCCTCGGTCACGACCTTGCGCGACGCGTTCGTCGGGCTGGTCGCGGGGACGATCGCGGCGCTCGGGTGCGCGATCGTGTTCAACCTGCGCCACACGATCGAGCAGACGTTCATGCCGATCGCGATGGTGTTGCGGTCGGTTCCGCTCGTCGCGATGACCCCGCTGATCGCGCTCATCTTCGGTCGGGGATTGATGTGTGTGACGGTGATCGCCGGGATCGTCACCTTCTTCCCGACGCTCGTGAACGTGACGCTCGCGCTGCGTGCCACTCCGCAGGCGTCGATCGACCTGTTCCAGGCCTACGGAGCCAGTCAGCTCACGACGCTGCGCAAGGTGCAGCTCCCGAGCGCGCTGCCCGCGGTGTTCGCGTCGTTGCGCATCGCGGCGCCGCTGGCGCTGGTCGGCGCCCTGCTGGCCGAGTGGTTGGCTACCGGTACCGGCCTCGGTGACTTGATGGTCGAGTCGTCGTCGTTGTCGAACTTCAACATGCTCTGGGCCGCGACGGCGCTCGTCACCGTCTACTCGGTGTTCCTCTACACGGCGATCAGCGGAGTGGAGAAGCGCGTGCTGGTCCGCTTCGCCGACGTTCCGTAGCCGGGCTCCGCCGAGCGTCCGGCTATCGGCGGGCGTTCTTCACGAAGTCGTCGAGGCCGTGCTTCGCAGCGGGGCGGTTACCGCCGTACCAGCCGCCGCGAACGTGGCGCCGGATGCCGCCCGGCGGGTCTTCGGTCGCGCGAGCCGCGCTGTGCCAGAGATTCGAGTGGTGCAACAGCACGTCGCCGCGCTCGCAGTACACGCCGATCTCTCCGGAAACGCGCTCGAACCCGGGCGGCATGTTCTCGGTACCCCCGAGGTGCGAGCCGGGAACGACGCGCAGGAATCCGTTCTCGGGAGAGGTCGGGTCGAGGTGGATCGTGAACGCGACCGATGGCCACCAGTCGAGGGTCGGACCCGACTGCGCGTCCGAGTGCCAGCCGATGCGCGAGTAGCCCGAGCCCGCGCCGGGGCGGGCGTCTTGGTACACGACGCCGAAGCGATCGTGTTCGAGCAGCCAACAGTCGGCGCCGAGCAGTCGCCGCATCGTGTCGACGATCGCGCGGTGGTGTACCGCGGCGCGGGTCAACGGCGCCACGTTGGTGACCTCGCACACGTAGTGCGCGAACGGTCGGCCGTCGACGACCGCGTCGGGATCGTCGAGGATCACCGTGCCGCATGCTTCGGGGAGCTCACCGGCAACCAACCGCTCCTGCAGGGCTGCCAGCTCGCCCTGCATGGCGTCGAGCTCGTCGGCACCGAAGCAGTCGCGCAGGATCGTGAAACCGAGTTGTTCGAATTCGGCGATCGGGTCGGGTTGCGCGCTCACTGCGACGTTGCCTTCATCCTCGGGATGCAGCCGGCGGCGGCGTCGGCCCGGCCGGCAGGTGGTCTCCGAATCGTACGGCCCGACGGCGCCGCACCGGGCCACCGGCCCTTGGGGTTGGCGAGGCGACCCGATGCGGCGTCGAACCCGGCGAGCAGCCCGGCCGCGAGCATGGCGCCCACGTCGTCCATCGTTCACACTCTCTTCTCATGAGCTGTTGCCGCCGCGCTACGGGAGTGTGAAT
>CAZLEC010000521.1:0-3690 GCA_964558245.1 uncultured Burkholderiales bacterium
GCCGGGTGGCGCCGTTCGCTTCGGTGAAGTCGGTGAGCGCCCACATCGAGTTGCACACGGTGGGCGGGTGCGGTTTGGGAATCGGGATCAGCTGGTCGTCGGCGTGAATCGGCTGCGCGGTCTCGCCCGGCTGGATCGAGATCGACGACAGCGACGAGATCAGACAGCCGGGGTCGAGGACGCCCTCGACGATCGGCAACACGTTCGGGTGCACCGGGATCTGCTCGAACCGTGGGCCGAAGGCGAGCAGGTTGTAGACCCGCAGCGTGTGGTGACCCTCGAACGAGTTGGCCGCCGGCTCGACCTCGAAGAACCGTTCGAGGTCTTGCAGGGCGCGCCGGAGCGAGTCGGTCAGGTCGGGGTCGATCGCGTCTTCCACGATCGTGTAGCCGTCGTCGGCGACGGCCTTCACGTGCTGCGCGACTACGGCGTCATCCACCCCAGCAGGCTACTTTCCGGGGCCATGGCCTTGTATGCGCTCGGCGACGTCGTCCCCCAGATCGATCCGGAGGCGTTCGTGCACCCGGAAGCGACGATCATCGGCAACGTGGTGCTCGGTGCGGGCGTCACGGTGTGGCCCCAGGCCGTGCTGCGCGGCGACCAGAGCCGGATCGTGGTGGGTGCGCGCACGTCGGTGCAGGACGGCGCCGTGCTGCACTGCACGCGCGATCTCGAGACGGTCGTCGGCGCCGACTGCACCATCGGACACCTCGCCCATCTCGAGGGGTGTGTGATCGAGGATGGCGCGCTCGTCGGCACCGGCTCGATCGTCTTGCACCGCGCGCTGGTGCGCACGGGTGCGCTGGTC
Source organism: uncultured Burkholderiales bacterium (assembly GCA_964558245.1). Taxonomy (GTDB): domain Bacteria; phylum Actinomycetota; class Acidimicrobiia; order IMCC26256; family PALSA-610; genus JBBQER01. The sequence goes on from CAZLEC010000521.1 coordinate 809, forward strand.
GGCGCGGGCGCGGTGGTGCCCAACGGCATGGAGGTGCCGAGCGGCGCGATGGCGCTCGGCGTGCCGGCCAAGTTGCGTCTCGACGCGGTCAAGCCCGATCAGGTCGCGCATCCCGCCCGCGAGTACGTACGCAACTGGGCGCGCTACCGGGCCGAGATGCGCCGCATCGACTAGGGCCCGCGCGAACGATCGGAACGGCGAGTGGACGAACCGGACTCGATAACGATTCGAGCGAACGCCAGTGGCCGGCTCTGGCGCGCGGATCCCGCGGAATGGAAGCGACTCTGCTCGGCGAGCGGGTGCCCGTGGTGCCGAGGATCGGGTCCGCCTCCGCACGAGATCGTCGCCGAGACACCGGGGTGTTGGGTGACCGCCGGGGTCGAGGGAAGCGTTGCCGGCTACGTGTGCGTCAGCACCAAGGCACATGCGGTCGAGCCCTATGAGCTCGACGACGACGTGCGGCACGACTTCTGGGCCGATGCGATGACTGTCGCCCGGGGCCTCGCCGACGCGGTGCACCCGGTGAAGATGAACTACGAGATCCACGGCAACACGATCCCGCACGTGCACATGCATCTGTTCCCGCGCACGCCCGACGACCCGTACGTCGGCTATCCGATCCACAACCGGAGCAAGGTGACGCGAACACCGGAGCAGCTCGCAGCGATGCGCCGCAGCATTCGGGACGCGCTCGAATCGAGCGGCCGACTGATGTAGCCCTACGTCGGGTACGGGCTGTGATCCATGTCCTGCTCGGCGCTGCACGCGACGGTCTCCAGCTGCGGATGGTCGACGAGTGCACGCACGGCGTCAGCAGTGGCTGAGACATAGGTCGAGTAGATGTCGAGCTCGCTGGCGACGCACCAGGCCCGATCGGCCGGCCACCACAGCGTGGGGCTCTGGAAGAACGGCTCCGATCGGAACGCGGTGGCCGCGCGGACGGGTCCGCGGAACAGGAGGCAGCGCCGGTGCTCGAGCGCGACGCGCGGTGCCCGCTCGGCCAGGCGGTTGAGCACGGTCCAGGCGGTGCCGTATCCCTCCCACATGCAGAACCAGGAGTCGTCGGGCGTTGCGGTGTGGTGCGCGAGTACCTCGGCGACGGCCGCGCATTCGTCGGGCGTCAGCGACCCCGAATCAGGCGGCATCCACGGCGGCGGTGGCGATTGATGCGCGGCGTCGGGCCGCCACCCCACGAGATCGACGAAGCAGGTCTCTGCCGTCAGTTGCCGCCCGCTGCGCTCGGCGATGTCGGCCCAGCGCACGGCGGCACCCGAAGTCGACCACGCGCGATGGAAGATGCGCGCGTGCGCGCGATAGTCGGCCGGCACGAGCGTCGCGACGTGGCGAATCCCGCGATCGGTCCACGGACGCAGCGCGCCGCGCAACCAGTTGGCCGGCTCGACGTCGTCGCACAACGTCACACCGGGGAAGCCGTCACTCATCGTGCGCCCGCCTCATTTCGCGCAACGAGGAGCACGTTCCACGGACCGATCCTCCCATCACCAGTTCATCGACCACGACGGCCGCGGCGCCTGCGTCTGCACGCGGCCCACTCAGGGCGAGACCGGCGTCGTAGCCGTCGAGCCCGCTCGGAGGCACAGCGTCGCGACATGCTCGTTACGACGAAGCGTGGTCGTGACCACCTGGCACTCGTCGTATGCGTACTGCGCATATCCAGGTCTGCCCGGCTTTGTGCTCGAGGTCGGGGACGGTGCACCGCACCGAGAGAAGCCGATCCCATAGGTGACCGACCCTCGACACTCCGGCGTGTGTCGTGACGCGGCAATCGCGATTGATCCTCCCGCGACCGCCGTCACCGCGATCGCGATCGCGAGCATCAGCCTCCACCGCATCGTTTCCAACTATCGCGCTCCGGGCCATCGCCGCGCTCGTGAGCACCTCGTGGCGACGGACACGATTGGAAGTGTTCAGCCGGTTGCCGGAGTCGTCGAGATCGAGGCGGCGTACGGACGCGTGGCCACCACATCCAGTCTGACGCCGCCGGATCACATTCGGTTCGACCCACCAGTCCACCGTCGCAGCCGGTTGCCACACCGAAGGCCGAGAGACAACCTCGCGCGACCCCAGCGTCCGCGATTGGCGCTCGAGCGGCCGCGCAGAACGGCAGCTACGCGCTCGGGAGAAGCCGTCGCGCCCGGACCCGAAGTGGATCGTCAGCAGGACCAGTCGCTATGAACTGCTGAAACAACCGCGACGCCTCCGCTGCGAGAACGCCGCCGCGTACCACCGGGACGCGGTACGCCTCCCACGAGTCTCGCTCGCGCTGCCGGTCCCACTCGCGAACGAACCGGGCGGTGCCGTCAGTGTCAGACGGCAGCGCGTAGACAACGCTGCCCACCATCGTCGTCATCGCCGCACCCAAGCACATCAAGCATGGTTCCACGGTTGTGTACAGCGTCGCTTCGGAGCGTTGTAGACCGGGCACTCGGTCGCACTCGTCGAGTGCCAGTAGCTCGGCGTGCACGAGGAGCCTGCGTTGTGCGCGTTCTTGGGTGTATGCCGAACCGACGATCTTGCCGCCGATGACCACGACGGCACCGATCGGTAGCTCGCCGGCGTTCAGTCCCTGCTCGGCAACAGCAGCGCTTCCCGCATCCAGTGTTCGTCCGCAACCATGACGAGCACATTGCCCGATCTCGCGTGTTCTCGCTACCGCACTCCGAGTGCGCGCTCTTCTGAGGTGCGTCATTCGCGTTTCTTTGGGTGTTCGAGGTGGTGTGTTCGGTGGTGGGCCCAGCACAGGAGTGTGAGGTTGTCGAGGTTGGTGGGGCCGCCGTCTTCCCAGTGCCAGATGTGGTGTCCTTCGCACCAGCCGGGGAGGACGGTGCAGCCGGGGGCGGTGCAGTGCCGGTCTCGGGCGA
>CAZLEC010000522.1:0-1058 GCA_964558245.1 uncultured Burkholderiales bacterium
CCACTGGATCGCCGGAAATGGCCGCGGTGAGCATCGACGAGCTCCGAACGGTCGGCTCGCTCTTCGCAGACGTCCTCGCCGATCTCCTGCACGACTGACGATCTACGAGGAGCTCGGTGCTACCCCGACCCGACCTCCAGGCTGCGAGTGGATCTGCGGGCGCGAAGTTCTGGACTCCCGGACCGACGAGCTCCGACAGGTAGCTCGCGCTCGCGCAAGGCAGCGCCCGCCCGCGCCGGACGTCTGAGAAGCGTCCGATAGCCGGCGAACTGGGATACTCCGGGCGCGTCGTCTCGGGATGCGCGATATGGGACACCCCACCCGCGTTCTCGGCGCCGCGTGTGTCGTCGCGCCTACCTGCCTGATTTCTGACGACTAGTCCTGCTCCTCACAGCGACCACGATGGCCAGCAACAGCAACACGATGTCGAGCAACAGCGGTCCAATTCCTGCGATCAGGAAGAACAGTGCGATGACCGCTACCACCACTGCCGGCCAAAACATGCGAGTCATGAGTTGTCTCCTGCACTTCGGCGATCGTGCGGCCTGCTCGATCGCGAGTATCTCGCCGGTCGTTGCTGCCGGCCAAGGGGGTCAGCCCTCATACTTGGTCGTACCACCACCCCACCGTCCCGAGTCGAGACCGCTCGCAGCTCGCCGACGGCGCATGAACGCGGCCGGAAGAGTCGTTTCGATCCGCGCCGCCGTGAGCCGCGTTGGGGTGGCGCCGAGTCCCGGTGGCTTCGTGGGACGTGTGGGATAAGGAGTGATCGACCGTCTAACGAAGGCCGCCGAGCCGGCGTTATGAGACGCCCCTGGTGCGGGATGTTGGGACGCGCGTTCGGGGACAGGTATGCGTCGCGTTTCGTTTCACGTGTCCGGCGACTCGATCAGCTTGGCTCGCTTGTCGTCCGAAGTTGGTCGTGTTCGAGTAGTGGTAGTGAGCGGATTCGGCGACCGGTCGCATTGAAGAGTGCGTTGGCGAGTGCGGGCGCGATCGTGATGATCGGTGTTTCTCCGGCGCCTGCCGATGCAAGTTCGGGCCGGTCGAGGAGGACG
>CAZLEC010000522.1:1068-3688 GCA_964558245.1 uncultured Burkholderiales bacterium
GAAATGCACTGCTTCGAACAGCGCTCCTCCGAGGCCCATAATGGTGGCTCCTTCGATTTGGTTCCGGAGGTTGTCGGGATCGACGATGGCACCACACTCGAAGGAGGTCACGACGCGGAGAACGTTGAGTTGATTGCCGTCGACATGAACAAGGACGCAGGTCGCGATCCGGGCGCCTTTCTCCAGCCCGGCCGCGAGCCCGATGCCATAGCCGACGTCGCGTTGCGGTTCGTCCCATCCAAAGCGGTCCGTCGCGGCGCGTAGCACTGCGGCGAGCCGTTCGTCGCGGAGGTGGTGCAGCCGGAGCTGCAATGGGTCGATACGCAGTTCGTGGGCGAGCTCGTCGATGGCCGATTCTCGAGCGAAGTTGTTCGCAGTCGCGGCGAGCGCCCGGTATGCGCCTTGCCGCAATGGGGACTCGGCTGGTTGGAACCGCAGTCGCTGGCTCGCGACTTCGTACGGAGTCCCGATGGCGGCGCTTCCTGCGTTGATGTTGATGAACTCCCACGCGGTGATCTGGCCGTCGGACGTCGCGCCGGCCCGGACGTCGATGATGGCGGCCGGCCGAAAGTAGGCCCAGGTGAACTCCTCCTCGCGGGTCCATTGCAGCTTCACCGGCGAGCCTGCCGCGCGGGCGAGCAGCGCGGTGGCGATAGCGACGTCCGGCTCGTGCTTGCCGCCGAAGCCGGTGCCGGTATCCGGGACGATCACACGAACGCGGCCTTCATCGATCGCGAGTGCCTCCGCGAGCGAACGTCGCACCCCGAACGGTTGTTGCGTGCCGGTCCAGACCGTCAGGCGGTCATCGTCCCATTCAGCGAGTGCGACGCGGGTCTCGATTGGTGCGTGCGCGACGTATGCCGTTGTGTACGTGCGTGCAAGCTGTATGGCGGCGACCGAGAACCCGCCGTCGAAGTCACCCAGGTCGTGCGCATAGGCGCCGCCCCAGCCCTCGACAGATACAGGATGGGTTCGCAGATGCGTCTCGAGGTCAAGTTCGGCGATCGTGTCGTCGAAGTCCCACTCGGCGTCGATCGCGTCAATCGCGGCACGCGCGGACGCTTGAGTCGGTGCCGCAACGCAGACGAGGTCACCGTCGACGACCACCGTCACGTCGGACATGGCGCGAGCCGACGAGACGTCGACCTCGTGTAGTCGCGCACCGAGTCGAGGCGGACGAAGGACCCGGCCGTAAAGCATGCCGGGACGACTGAGGTCGGAGACAAATCGCTTCGCGCCGGTCACCGCCATCGGGTCGCCACCGCCCAACGCGTCGCTGACGACGCTCGAACCGGTGGCCGCTGTGATGATGTCGTCGGGTTCGATGATCTCGAGGCGACGCGTCCCGGGTGCGAGTTCGCCGATGCGGCGCAGGGCGTTGCGCGTCGCCGCGGCCGCGCGCCGCAAATCGGTGGCCGCGCTCGGCATCGAGAGACTGCCAAAGGTTCCGACGTCGAACGGACAGACGTCGGTGTCTCCCATTACGAGTCGCACGTCCGCGAGTGGGACGCCAAGTTCCTGGGCCACGATGATGCGCATCGCGCGCCGCGTGCCCTGCCCGACCTCCACCTTGCCCGTGAACGCGGTGACCGCACCGTTGACCGAGAAATGAACCCATGCGCCGCCGGTTGGAGCCCACATCCCCGGTTTTGTCGGACGCGGTGTGGCGATCTCGACGAGCCCGTCGCCGAGGACATCGAAGTAGTCACGGTCGCCTGCGGCAACGAGATCCCACGGTACGCGCGGGCGCGCCTCAATCCCAGCATCATGAGCCGGCTCGAGCGGTGGATTCGGCTCTGATTCGCCGAACTCGCCGGCGCGCCGTATCGCCGCCATGATCCGCGGATAGGCGCAACAGCGGCAGACGTTCGGTGCCATCCACCGCGCGATCTCCTCATCGGTCGGATCCGACTGCATTTTGAGAAGCGCGACCGCCGCGACCACCATACCGGGCGTGCAAAAGCCGCACTGCATTGCACCGGCCTCGACGAAAGCTCGCTGCACCGGATGCATCTTCTCGTCGGTCGAAAGTCCCTCGATCGTCGTCACCGAACGGCCGATGACGTCCGATGTCGATACGACGCACGCACGCGCGAGTTCACCGTCGATCAAGACGCTGCAGGCTCCGCAGGCGCTCTCCCCGCACCCATATTTCGCGCCGGTGATGCCGAGATCATCCCGCAGCCAGCCGAGCAGCCATTCGTCGGCCCCAGCGCGGACCGCGCGCTCGGCGCCGTTCACGATGACCAGGCCGGCGTTCGCCATGATTCGCGTCCTCCGCTCGTCCGGATCAGCGTCGGTACAGCACCCGCGGCGGGGTCCGCATCGTCGCATCGGGTCGTTCCGCGGGATGGCCAACGACAATAGGCAACGCCGCGACGACGCTCGCGGGCACACCGAGCTCGTCTTTGACTTCAGGCTGATTCATCAGCGGCAACGACAATCCGATCGGACAGCTACCCAGTCCCATCGCATACGCGGCAAGCATGAGGTTTTGGGCAGCCAGGTAACACTCGGGAACGTCGTGGACACCGGTCGCGTAGAGCGTGATCAGGGTGCTCGCGCCGTGGAACACGTCGTAACCGGGTTGCGCCAGGACCTCGCGCAACTGTCGCAGCGC
>CAZLEC010000523.1:0-3676 GCA_964558245.1 uncultured Burkholderiales bacterium
TCAACTTCCAGGCGTGCAGCGGCGCGACCACGACCGACGTGATCAACAACCAGGTCGGCGCGCTCAGCGGGAGCACCAACCTCGTGACCGTCACGGCCGGCGGCAACGATGCCGGCTTCGTGAACCTGCTCGTCACGTGCACGCTCACCAACTGCGTGTCGTCGATCAACAGCACGATCACGTGGGTGAACACCCAGCTGGCCTCCAAGCTCGACGCGATGTACACGCAGATCAAGTCGCGCGCGACCGCCGCGAAGGTGATCGTGCTCGGCTACCCGCACCTGTTCTCCGGCACCTGCCTGGGCGCGCTCGGCATCAGCTCGTCGGAGGTCACCGCGTCGAACAACCTCGCGAACGCGATGGACACCGTGACGAAGACCGAAGCCACCACCTACGGGTTCACGTACAAGAGCGCGATCACGCAGTTCACGAACCACGGCGTGTGTGCGAGCAGCGCCTGGTTGCACGGCCTCGACCTCACGTCGATCACGAGCAGCTATCACCCGACCACCACCGGTCAGAGCAGCGGGTACGAGCCGCTGGTGCTCTCGGCGCTCTGATCTGCACCGCTCGCGAACGCGAGAGAGGCCCCACCGCGTGAAGCGGTGGGGCCTCTTTCAGTACTCATACGAGCGACTGTTGAGTCGCTCTTCCGAGAACGGTCAGCCGATCTTCAGCACCCCGACCTGCTTGTAGGTCGCGGTCTTCAAGGCCGTCGTTCCGCAGTTCCCGACCTTGGGCGTGTACGCCACGGTGCCGCTCGACTTCAAGCCGGCGAACTGCCCGCTCGAGACCTTGCCGGTCACCAACGCCTCCGTGGCCTTGCCCTTCACCTTGAAGATGCTCACCGCGATCACGGACTTCGCACCCTTGTTCCAGGTGACGGTCAACGTGCCGGTGGTCTCTGCGCCCGTGCTGTACTTCAGCGTCGACGCACAGCTGCTCGCCGTCTTGCCGAGCGGAGTGACGAGGGTCGTGTGGGCACTCGCTACCGCGCCCGTGCACTTGCCGAACGTTCCCGTCGCCGAGATCTTCGTCTTCACTCCTGGTGCCTTGACCGGGAGTGGCGGCGTCCACGTGACCGTTCCCGCGGTTGTCGAGCACACCGTGCCCGCCGCGGCGCCGGCCGGCGCGGCACCCCAAATCCCCAGCGGCAACAGCATCGCCACCGCCAACAGAACCCCTGACGTCTTGCGCATGTTCAGACTCCCTCGATAGCGGATGGTCTCCTGTATTGCCGCGGCAGACGGTGAGCGCTACGACACAACGCCCGAGAGCGACACGGACGCGCGGCAATCGGCACTTGTTCGCCTACCCATCAACGTCATCGTTCATGCGGCGGAAAGGAAACACTCGTTTCCGGAAGGCGCGGCGTGCACTCGCGCCGTCACCGCTCGCGACGTGCCTCACTCGTTCGAGTGGCTATTTGAAGGTGACGGAACCCGACGTCTGGAACGAGATCTTCGACAGACCGGAACCGACGCAGCCGCCGGCGTTGAGCGCGGAGTACATCAGCCTCGCCTTTTCGTGCAGGCCCTTGAACGCGCCGGCGGTGACCGTGCCGGTGACGGCCTGGGTCGTGACCGGGTTACCGGGGATCTCGGCGAGCTTGATCGCGACAGTAGAGGTCTTGCCGTTGCTCCAGGCGATGACCTCGGTGGCCTTGATGGCGGCGGTCGGCGGCGTGCCGAGGGTCTGGCAGTTCTCGGCCGCGCTCTTGGCGCTGACGAACTTGACGCTGCCGCCCGAGACGGTGCCCGAGCAGCCGCTGAGCGAACCGGTGCCGCTCAGCACCGACTTCACCTTCGAACCGCTCCCGAGCTTCGGGATGGTCGGGTTGAACGAGGCGGTACCGGCAAACGACTTGCAGGTGGTGCCGGCCGCGGCCGCACCGGCGGGCGCGGCGGCGATCACACCGATCGGCGCCGCCATCACGAGTGCGAAGAAGATCCCCACGATCTTGCGCATCGTGACGCTCCTCTCCCCTGGGCCGGCAGATGCGCACCAGCTCTGCACTTTACCGGCCGACCCGACACTTCTCCGAAGCGACGAGCGCCACGCGCAGCTCCATTTCTTCCCCTCGCAAGTCATCGTCCAAGGCGCGGGAAAGGAAACGGGACCGCGTCGCCGCGGCCCGCGTCAGGCAATCGGAGCGGCCAACGGGTCCGGTCGTGCCGCGTCGTTCACGTTTCGTTGCGCCCACAATTGCTGCGCGAGCTGCTCGGCCGGCATCGCCTTCGCCCACAGGTAACCCTGCGCATACTCGCAGCCGAGCTCGCCGAGCACCTCCGCCTGCGCGGCCGTTTCCACACCCTCGGCCACGACTTCGAGTCCCAGGTCCTTGGCCAGCGTCACGACCCCGCGCACGATTGCCGTCGCGGCCGCGTCGCGACCGAGCTCCTTCACGAAGGTCTGGTCGATCTTGACGCGGTCGATCGGGAGCGATCGCAACAACGTCAGCGACGAGTGTCCGGTGCCGAAGTCGTCGAGCGCGACCTTGATCCCGAGCTCGCGCGCGGCGGCGATCTCGAGCGCGGCCGCGTGCATGTCGGGAAGGATCGCGGTCTCGGTGATCTCGAGCCCGATGAGGTTCGCGTCGCAGCCGGTGCGCTCGAGCAGGTTCGTGAGCCGCTCGATGGGTCGCGCGCGCGTGAACTGCCCGGCCGAGATGTTGCACCACACGCGGAACGCCGAGCCGGCATCCGACACCGGAAGGCCGGCACGCGCTTCGACCGCGCAGCTCACGATCGTGTCGTCGAGCCCGTACACGAGACCCGCCTCCTCGGCGAGCGGCACGAACTCGCCCGCGCAGAGGATGCCGCGCTCGGCGTGCGACCAGCGTGCGAGCGCCTCCGCACCGACGATCAGCCCGGTGCGCAGATCCACCTCGGGCTGGAACCACGCGAAGATGTCACCGGCGGCCAACGCGTCGCGCAGCTCCTGCTCGTCGCCGAGGCGGCGCTGGATCGACTCGCGCAGCTCGGCGTCGAACACCTCGATGCGATTCCGCCCCCGCTGCTTCGCGCGGTATTGCGCGGCGTCGGCGTAGGTGAGCAGCGTCTCCGCGTCGTCGGCGTTGTCGAGGTTGGTCGCGATGCCGATGCTCGCCGAGATGTTGAAACGCCGCCCCGCGATCTCGAACGGGTCGCCGAACGCGTCGGCCACCCGTTCGGCGATCGCGATCGCCTCGCTACGACCGTGGATCCGGTCGAGGAGCAACGTGAACTCGTCGCCGCCGAGCCGGGCGAGCAGATCCTGGCTGCGCATCACACCCTGGAGCCGGTTCGCGACCTTGGCGAGCAGCAGGTCGCCCACCCCGTGACCGAGCGAGTCGTTCACGACCTTGAAGCGGTCGATGTCGAAGTACAACACGCCGATCGTGGAACCGTCGTGGCGCGAGCTTGCCGCCGCGTCGTGCAGGCTCTCCATGAACGCCGAACGGTTGGCGAGACCGGTGAGCTCGTCACGCGAGGCCTGCTGCGTCAACCGGTTGTTGGCCTCGCGGAGCTGCACGGTCGCGTCACTGTTGCTCTCCTTCAGGCCGAGCTCGCTGATCACGAGGAGATGCACCTCTTGGTGCAGCGAGGTCATGACGACGAAGTAGATGGGCACCGCGCACGCGAGCAGCACGGTCGCACGGTCGCCCGACGCGAAGAACGCGATCGACACCACGCCG
>CAZLEC010000524.1:0-3670 GCA_964558245.1 uncultured Burkholderiales bacterium
ATCCCGATCTGCAGCCGCAACCCGTCGGGCGCGGCCACTGGCTTCACGCCGGTGACGGCGAGACTCGCATGTGTCTTGCCGGGGACCACGACTTCGACCGCGATGATCCGCTCTCCCTGGAGCGTCACGGCGAAGCCGGCGTGATCGCCTTGGGGAACCGTCGTCGGCGACGATGCGAGCGGCACCCACAGCCCGACGCCCGCCAGGTACTGGCCGGGAGCGGCGTGCGGAGGCACGTGCACCGTGAAACTGACGTCGCGTGCTTCTCCGGCCTGTAGCGACATCTCGGGCGTCGAGATGACGATCCACGTGCCCGCGCGCGTGGCGACACCAACCGGCGTCGTATAGGTCGCGCCGGTCGCATCGCTCGTGAATCCGTCGAGTCCCGCGACGCGAACCGCGTCGGCGTGCTTGTTCTGATTCACCACGTGAACTGTTTGCGTTACGGATGCACCCGGACGGGCGACGAGTCGGTAGTACGGACCGTGCGGCGCCAGGCTCGAGCCCGGCGCCGGATACGCAGTAATGGCGTCAGTACCTTTGGTCGCCGCCGCCGCCGGCGACGCCGTCAAACCGATGATTGCAGCCACGCTTGCGGACGCGACGAGGGCGACCATCATCACGATGGCCGCTGCCCGATTCGGTACCCGCCCCATTTCGCCTCCGAGGGGTATTGACGCTTGCTGACTTGGAGTTTTGCCGGTCCCGATCGCCCCGATCGGGACCGGCAACTCCTACTTCGTTCCTTGCTGCTTACGGACCGCTGACTACCGCGATCGTTCCTGCGCTCACGTACGTCCCGACGAGTGCGGTGTCGGGCACGGTCAACTTCAGAATCCGAGGCGACACGAGGTACGTACCCTCGCCGTGCGCCGCGGTAGCGGTCACAATCTTCTCGCCGGCGTTGAAGCCACCCGCCGAGGCGTGGCCCGCCACACCGGTCATGCTCGACCCTGCGGCCGGAGTCACGATCGGCGCGCTCATCGACACGTTCGACGCCGGAATGGTGTCGGCCCCGTTGACGAGGTCGGGGATCGTCAGGAGCACGTTCCAACCGAGTGCCGAACCCGTCGAGTCGATGATCGTGAACGGCGCGACCGTCAAGCTGGTGAGCTGCGGCGTGCCGTCGAGAGTGACCCCAGCGAAGTTACCGATGGCCGGCGCGCCCGCGGGGTCGAAGTCGAGCGTTCCTGCGCCAACTGCCAGGTCCGCATGTGCAGGAGCCGCCACCATCGCGGCGAACATGATCGCCGCAGTGAAGACCCCGAAGGTCCGCTTCTTATTGAACATGTCACGCATCCTTGGTTCCCGTCCCCGGCATCCTTGCCCGAGCTTGGATGCTCAATCGGCTCGCACATGGGGGGGCTTGAGAGGAACGACGGAAGTCACCGCCGCGTGTGGCCGAAGTCATGCTGAGTGGCGGCCCACACGGGCTATTCGCGCGTCGCGTAGGGACCCATAGATCGATTACCGGCGATTCCAGGCCCGGATCGCTCGGACCTCGTGCTCGGAGCCGAGGATCGACACGGTCGCCGGATCGAGCACGAGACGCGCTCCCACGCCCGGATCGAGACCCAGGGCCACGGCGCCGAGGATGCGGAGCTCGTGCCCGTGCCCGAAGCACAGCACGTCGCCGCCGGCCGCGTCGGCCCGTTCGAGGATGCGTGCGGCCCGGGCGCCGGCCTCGGCCAGGGTCTCCCCGCCCGGCACCGGCCCCGCCCAGACCGTCCACTCGCTCCACTCCGGGCCGCGGGCCCGCACTTCCGCGGTGGTGCGACCCTCGATCTCGCCGTAGTCGCGCTCGGCGAGATCGGCGTCGACCTCGGCGGCCGGGAAGCCTGCGAGCCGAGCCGTGTCCAGGGCCCGGGAGGCCGGACTCACGAGGACCAGCGCGAACTCGTGCGCACCGAGCACCGGCGCGAGCGCCACTGCCGCCGCCCGCCCCGGCTCGGTGAGGGGCACATCGGTGTGGCTCGTGTGGCGCCCCGATGCGCTCCACTCGGTCTCACCGTGGCGCACGAGCCAGATGTCCGATTTCATCAGCGCATCCTCGCGTGAAACGATCCTCGCCATGCACCTGGACCCGTTCTCGCACGAGTTCCACGACGATCCGTACCCGGTGTACCGATGGTTACGCGACAACGCCCCCTGCTATCGCAACGAAGAGCTGGGATTCTTCGCACTGTCGCGCTACGAAGACGTGCTCGAAGCGTCGCAGCAACCCGTGCTCTACAGCTCGGCGGAAGGCACGATGGTCGAGTCGCTCGACACGCGGGCGCTGCTCCCCATGATGATCTTCATGGACCCGCCCGACCACGACGTGCAACGCAAGCTCGTGAGCCGCGCGTTCACTCCCCGCGCGATCACCGAGCTCGAGCCGTTCGTGCGGGCGACCGCGGTCGAGTGCTTGGAACCTCTCGTCGAGAACGGCGGCGGCGACTTCGTCGAGGAATTCTCGGCGATCCTCCCCATGAACGTGATCATGGAGTTGCTCGGCGTCCCAAACGCCGACCGCAACACGCTCCGCCACTGGATGGACGCGACGCTCGACCGCCTCGAGGAGCCGCCGTACATCCCCGATCACGCGATCGAGGCGATGGGCAAGACCGGTGCCTACTGGGCCGAGCTCGTCGCCGACAAGCGCGCCCACCCCGACAACGGGTTCGTCTCGAAGCTGTGCCGGGCCGAGATCACCGGCGACGACGGGGTGCCGGCGCGGCTCACCGATCGCGAGGTGATCGGCTTCGCGTCACTGATCGGCTCGGCCGGCACGGAGACGCTCACCAAGCTGCTCGCCAACGCCGCCGTGCTGTTCCGGCGCAACCCGGCCGAGTGGCAGAAGGTGCTCGACGACCCTGCGAAGATCCCGGGCGCGATCGAGGAGACGCTGCGCTTCTGGCCGCCCTCGCAGTACCAGGGTCGCGTGCTCACCGACGACGTCACCGCACACGGCGTCGAGATGCCGAAGGGCTCGCGCGTGCTCCTGCTCACCGCGGCGGGCAATCGCGACGAACGCGAGTACCCCGGCGCCGACGTGTTCGACGTCGAGCGCGACACCCATGTCGCCCTCGGGTTCGGCTACGGGCTGCACTTCTGCCTCGGTGCCGCGCTGGCCCGACTCGAAGGCCGGATCGGCCTCGAGGAGTTCGCGCGCTGCTTCCCGCACTACGAGATCGACGAGGAGAACGTCCGCAGGGTCCACATGAGCAACGTCCACGGCTTCGCCAGCGTGCCGTTCTCGGCCGCTTAGAGATTTCTTACCCCGACCAGGGAGACTCCCCGACCCGTGAACCACCTCTCGTACTTCCGCGCGATCGTCATCGGGATCTTCCAGGGCATCACCGAGCTGTTCCCGGTGTCGAGCCTCGGTCACTCCGTGCTCATCGCCGCGCTGCTCGGCTGGACCGACCTCGTGAAGGCCCAGTCGGGTGAGAGCTTCTACCTGGCGTTCCTCGTCGCGTTGCACGTAGGCACCGCGCTGGCGTTGTTCGTGTACTTCTGGCGCGACTGGTTCGAGATCATCGGAGACCTCGCGCGCAGCGCCCGGCAGCGCCGCGTCGTGTCGCCGGCGGCGCGGCTCGGGCTCCTGTTGATCGTCGCCACCATTCCCGCGGGGCTCATCGGCATCGTGTTCGAGCACTCACTGCGAACCCTGTTCGCCAAGCCGTTC
>CAZLEC010000525.1:0-3667 GCA_964558245.1 uncultured Burkholderiales bacterium
TGGAACTTCTCGTTGAACGTCCACAGCGACTCGATCTGCATGGAGTCGCTCATCCGCTCGAGGAACCACTTCTCGACGCGGTGCACGAGCCGGTCGCCGGCCTCGCTCGCGAGCACCGCACGGAACGTCGCGAAGTTGAGCGCCAGGCCCACGTCGCCGCGCTGGCGGAGGTGCTCGATCGTGTCGACCACGACGAGCTCGGTGAGCCCGTTGGGATGTTCGTCGCGCTCCGAGCGGCGCATGAGATCCAATGACCAGCCGGAGATCGCGCGCGCAGGAACGTATTGGCAGAACGCGGCCGGACGATGACTCGCGTCGAACGCGACCGCCAGCAGCAACCCGCGGTCGTCGCGCTCGAACGCGCGCCCGAGCGTCATCGAGAAGCCCCGCTCGACGTCGCCCTTGCGGCTCTCGGTCATGAGCTCCCGGAGCTCGCGCTCGAGATCGGGCTCGAGCTTCGCGGGATCGAACATCTCGACGTGATAACCGGCCTTGCGCACGCGCGACACCGACTGCCGCAGGCTCTTGTTCTGCTTGCCTTCGAGACTGAATCGCGCGACGTCGACGACCGCCTCGTCGCCGATGTACAGATCGTGCATGCCGCTCGCCGCATACACCGGGAGCCAGTCGGAGCAGGCGGCCATCACCGCGACCGACCAGCCGTGCTCGTCGCTGAATTCCCGGAACGCCGACCACGCGTCGGCGCGTTGCGACACCGGGCCGACCGGATCGGGCGAGACGAGCGCAATGCCGTTGTGCACTCGGTAGGCGACGACCGTGTCGCGGTAGCCGAACCACTCCTTGTCACTGCGGAGCGCGAAGTACGACAGCGAATCGGAGCCGTATCGCTCCACCAAGAACCGCGCCCGCTCGCGCGACATCGGGCGAAACGACGTCGTGCGGGCCGTCACTGCCGGCCGGAACGACAGCCAGAGCACCGAGAGCGCGATGCCGATGCCGATGGCGAGCAGCGCGGGAGACAAGAACACATCGATACGGTGGGGCAGCGACACCGACTGGTCTCCGAAGAGCCGCAGCGACACCGCGGCGAACGCGTGGCCGAGCGGCAACCGCGGGCGGTGCAACTCCACGCCCACCACTCCGGCGCCGATCGCGACCGACAGGCCGAGGAGACCGGCGGTGACCGCGCGCCGCGCCGAGGTGGGATTCGCGGGCGCCGCGAAATCGGAGGGGTGCACCGCGAGGAACGCCGCGGCCAGCAGGGTGAGCGTCGCCTCCTCGATGTCGAGCCCCTTGATCACGTGACCGGCGACGCTCACGAGCAGCAGGATCATCGCCAGGGTCCACGCGTGGCGTTGGCCACGGCGAACGCCGCGGGCCAGGAACAACAGCCCGACTCCAGCCAACGCGACGAGCACCGTCGCCACCTCCGGCACGGCGATCGGCGCGAACCTCCGGAGCGCGCCGAGCCGGCTCGCGATCGGAATCGTCGCCGCCGACGCGAGATTGACCACGCCGGCCGACGCGATCGCGGTCGCGGCGATCCGTCGCGTCCGCCTCCGGTACGCGGTCGCGTCCCCGACCGACGGCCAGGTGACTGTGCCCGGATGCCGGGCCACCACTTCGGGCGGCCAGCACGCTCGGAGCCGCCCGCGCCCGACGAACCGCTCCATCCACGTCGAGGTGGGGAGGTCGCGCACGCCGTGCCAGAGCCGGGCGTGCAGCTCG
Source organism: uncultured Burkholderiales bacterium (assembly GCA_964558245.1). Classification (GTDB taxonomy): domain Bacteria; phylum Actinomycetota; class Acidimicrobiia; order IMCC26256; family PALSA-610; genus JBBQER01. The sequence continues at coordinate 1,690 of CAZLEC010000525.1, forward strand.
GCGCCGGCCTCGAGCTCGACCCACGAAAGGCGGATCCGCTCCACGAACACCGGCGGGAAGCCCGCCCGCGCCTCGACCCGTTCCACGACGCGGCCGCCGCTCCCGCAGTTCGCGTAGAAGGAACCGCCGCCGAGGTCGGTGAGCTCAGGGCAACGTGTGTACGCGGTGACGAGCCCGACACCGCCGGCCGACGCGAGCGTGACCGCTTCGCCGCGCGCGTCGTCGTTGCCGCGTGACTGCGAGCCCCACCACGCGACGCCGCCGAGCGCGTCGTGGAGTTGGGTCACCGTGTACACGAGCACGACGGCGACCACCGCCAGCTCCAGGGTGAGCCCGGCACCGAGCAGGCGGAACACGCGCGCGAGCGTGGTCCCGGTCATGCGTCGCCCGGTCAGCTCGAAGAACGACCAGAAGAGCGCGAGACCCACCAGGGCCGGAACGATCAACCAACCGGCTCGGCGCAACAGGCGCCGGTACGCCAAACGCGACGCGACGAACGCGCCCGCCTGGCCGCGGTCTACGAGCTCGTCGATCCCGGCGAGCCACGTGCTCGAGCCCTTGGCGCTCGCGATCGCCGGTCCGACTTCGCGCAGCAAGTGCTGCGCCAGCGGGCGGTCATTGGGGTCGCGCGGATCGGCGAAGGCCCCGGAGGGATCGAGGCGGTGCCCGGGCTCGACGTGCACCAGGCGGCTGCCCGTGCCGGTGTCGACTTCGAGCACACAATCGAGCGCGACTTCACCGCCGAGCGCGGCCACCGCGTCGATCGAGCGCGGATCGTGCGCGAGCGCACTGTCGCGGATGCCGGGGAGCACCACCAGCCGGTGATCGTCGGCGGCCACGAACGACGCAAGGGCCGACGCCAGCCGGGGGTGGGCGATCATCGCCGACTCGACGTCGGTGCCGTCGCGCAGGTCGAAGGTGTCGCCCGCGAACACGATCGCGGCCGGCCCGCGGCACTCGTCGATCGCCCGGGTCACCGAGCGGCACACCTCACGCGACACGTCGGTGGCGGGGTTGGCGAGGCGGAGGTCGCTGAACACGAGCGCTCGCGCGCCGCGTGGCATCGTGATCATCAGCTCGTCGGGCGCGACCCGTCGGCGTCCGGCCAACTCGACGAGTTGCCCGTCGGGACGGGGCCCGCCGGGCGGGTCTGGTGTGATGGTCATGGCTGCGACCGTAACCCCGTAAAGAGTGAACCACGAACAGTCTCGCGACGGTCGTCGGGTGAGCGGGCTGTGGTGGGCCTGTGGGTCGTAGTCATGCTCGGCCCGGAACGCCGGCGCCGAAGGGAATCGGGCCGGGCACTGCTCAGCTGTAGCCAAGATCGCGCGGAACGTGACACTGTCGTTACGTTCATCCAGCCGCCTGATCGATTTCGTGTCGTACGCTCGGGAACGATGACCTCGATACTGCTCGTCGAAGACGACCTCGCAATCGCGCAGCCGCTGCTTCGGGCGCTCGAGCGGGAGGGTTTCACCGTCCAGCACGTCACGAAGGGAAACGCGGCGCTCGAGGCCCCGAGCACCGGCGTCGACCTCGTGTTGCTCGACCTGACGCTTCCCGACCTCGACGGGCTCGCGGTGTGCCGAGCCCTCCGGGCCCGCGACGAACGGCTCCCGATCATCATGCTGACCGCGCGGAGCGAGGAGACCGACATCGTCGTCGGTCTCGATGCCGGCGCCGACGACTACATCACCAAGCCGTTCCGGCTGGCCGAGCTGCTCGCCCGGGTGCGCGTGCGCCTTCGCCTGGCAACACCGCGGCAGCCGCCTCGGATTCAAGGTGTGCTGGTCGATCCGGAGGCGCACCGCGCGTGGCAGGACGACGTCGAGCTCGATCTGACGCCGAAGGAATTCGACGTGCTGACACTCCTCGTCGTCGACGCCGGCCGCGTCGTCGCGCGCCAGCGGTTGATGCAAGAAGTCTGGGACGAGCACTACTACGGGTCGACGCGCACGCTCGACATGCACATCTCGTC
>CAZLEC010000526.1:0-3661 GCA_964558245.1 uncultured Burkholderiales bacterium
GACGACGTCGCGAAGGTGCCGGCCGGCGCCCCGCTGATGCTGTCGGCCCACGGCTCGGCACCGGAGGTCGTGGACGCCGCCCGCGCCGAAGGTCGCTACGTCGTGAACGCCGTCTGCCCGCTCGTGACCAAGGTGCACCACGAGGCCCGCGTGCGCGCCCGCAAGGGGTTCACCGTGCTCTACGTCGGACACGCCGGGCACGACGAAGCCGTCGGCACGCTCGCAGTTGCGCCCGAGGCGATCCGGCTCGTGGAGCGGGCCGACGACCTCGACCGCGTGCTCGCCGATCTCGGTGATCGGCCCCAGGTGGCGATGCTCGCGCAGACGACGCTCGCGCACGGCGAATGGACGGGACTCCTCGACGAAGCCCGCACCCGCGCCGGCGAAGTGTGGACTGCGTCGCGCAACGATCTCTGCTTCGCCACGACCAATCGTCAGCAGGCGCTCACCGCGATCGCGCAACGCGCCGACGCGGTGGTCGTGATCGGCAGCGCCAACTCGTCGAACACGCTCGCACTCGCGAAAGTCGCGCGCGACGCCGGTTGCGCCGTCGTGCTGCGCGTCGACGGTCCCGACGAGCTGGACCTCGACCAACTCGGCGACGCGCAGGTCGTCGGCGTGACCGCCGGCGCCAGCGCGCCCGAAGAGCTCGTCGACGCGGTGATCGCGGCCTTGGCCCCCGCCCAAGGAGTCGAGCGAGTGCGCGTCACCGACGAAGACGAGTACTTCCCCCCGCCGCCCGAGTTGCGCGAGCTGGTGCCCGCGCTCGACGCGCTCGCCGCGTTCGCGTTCGGCGGCGATCCTCGAGCGGCGCGGGCGCTCGGCGGTCGGTTCGCCGGCGATCGCGCCTCCGACGCCGCGGAAATGCTCGCCAGCCTGAACATGTGATCCAGCGACTCGGCGGAGCCGTTCCGGCACTGCGCATCCCGGAGAGCGAGTGTCGCGAATTCCTTGTTGCGCGCTCAGTGCAAATGCAACGACCCGAGAGTTCGTACCATTTGCGCCCAGCGGTCGCGAAATCCCTCGCTCCGCGCCCGTTGCAAATGCAACGACCCGAGAGTTCGTACCATTTGCGCCCAGCGGTCGCGAAATCCCTCGCTCCGCGCCCGTTGCAAATGCAACGATCCGAGACTTCGTACCGTTTGCGCCCGGGCGCGGCGGCCGACTCTTCCGAACGACTCGGACAAATCGTCCCGGTCGTTGCAAATGAACTGAGCGCGCGGGAGCCAATTTCGAACTATCGCAACACGCGGCGTCGAACCGCGCCGAGCTCGGCCTACCGGCCGTCGCGCAGCTCGTACGCGTCGTCGAGGACGGCCTGGAGCGCGTCCGACAATGTCGCCGTCAGCGCGTCGACCTTCTCGCGAGGAACCACTCCGCCGGTGCGCGCCTCGGGCATGAGCGGCGCGCCGACCACGATCGTGACCCGCCCGAAACGCGGGACCGGATCGCGCTTCTCGCGCAGGATCTCCTCGGCGCCCGCGATCCCGATCGGGATGATCGGTACGCCCGAACGCAGCGCGAAGTACGCCGCGCCCGGCTGCAACGGCTGGATCTTGCGGCCGTGCTGGCGGGTGCCTTCCGGGTACACGCACAACACCTCGCCGGCCGACAGCATCGCCACCGACTCGCGCACCGCCTTGCGGTCCGTGCCGTCACGCTCCACGGAGATGCCGCCCAGCCACGTGAACAGGGTTCCGAGCACGGGAACGCCGAACAGCGACGACTTGCCCATGAACCGGATGCGTCGCTTGGTGACGATCGCCGCGAGGGGGATGTCGATCATCGAACGATGCGAAGGCGCCAGGATGAAGCCGCCCGACTTGGGCACGTGCTCCATGCCGACCACGCGCACGCGCCACAGCAGGCGTGGGATCCCGGTCACGAACGGGCGGACGATCAGGTAGAAGAGCATCAGCCGATCCCCGCCGCCCGGGCGCGGGTGACCAACTCGGCCACGACGTCGTCGACGTCGCGGTCGGTCGTGTCGACCATGACCGCGTCATCGGCCGGGCGCAGGGGCGACACCGCGCGACCGCTGTCGAGCGCATCCCGGCGCACGAGGGCCGTGCGCACGTCGTCGACCCGAACCACGCGCGCCGACGCCACTTCGTCGCGCTGACGGCGGCGGGCCCGCTCGTCGTCACTGGCGGTCAGGAACACCTTCAGCCGCGCCGCCGGGAACACGACCGTGCCGATGTCGCGGCCTTCCACGACACCGGCGCCGTGCTCGGCGACCCACGCTCGCTGGTGTGCGACCAACACGGTTCGGACCTCCGGATGGGCGGCGACCGCGGATACCGCCGCGGTCACGTCGGGGCCTCGGATCTCGGCGCTCACGTCGCGGCCGTCGATCCGGGTCACTCCGGAGTCGACGTCGATCACGTGCTTGCGTGCGAGCGCCGCGCACCCGATCTCGTCGTCGAGGCCGACGCCGGCTTCGAGTGCAGCGAGCGCCACCGCGCGGTACATCGCGCCGGTGTCGAGCACCTGGAGGTCGAGCGCGACGGCAACTCCGCGAGCGATCGTCGACTTGCCCGAGCCCGATGGCCCGTCGATCGCGATCACCGACTCGCCGGCGTCGTTCGTCATTGCGCCCCCGTGAGGCGCGCGAAGTCGTCGGCGAACTCGGGGTACGACGACGACACCGCCTGCCAGCCGCGCACCGTGCTCTCACCGTCGATCGCGTTGGCGAGCACGGCCAGGGCCATCGCCATGCGGTGGTCGCCGTGGCTCTTGAGCAAGGCCGCGCGCGGCACTCCGCCCCGGATCGCCAGGCCGTCGGCCCGGGTCTCGACCGCGAGACCCATCTCCGACAGCTCCTGGTGCAACGCGCCGATCCGGTTGCTCTCCTTGAGCGCGAGCTCGGCGGCGTCGCGGACCTCCGTCACGCCGTCGGCGAACGCGGCCGCGACCGCGAGCGCGGGGATCTCGTCTTGGACGTTCGGGATCTCGTCGCCTTCCATGGTCGTGGCGGTGAGTGAGCTCGACCGGACCCGGAGCTCCCCGACCGGCTCGCCGCACCGCTCGCCGGTCGGCTCGACCTCGATGTCGGCGCCCATGCGGTGCAGCACGTCGACGAAGCCCAGGCGGGTCGGGTTCAGCGACAGCGACTCGATCGTGATGTCGGAACCGGGAGTCACCAGCGCCGCCACCACGAAGAACGCCGCCGACGACGGATCGCCCGGCACCTCGAGCTGGAACGGTTCGGGAGCACCCGCACGCACCCGCACCCGGAGACCGTCGACCTCCAGCGGCACGCCCAGCGCGGCCAGCATCCGCTCGCTGTGGTCGCGACTCGGCGCGGGCGACACGATCTCGGTGGTTCCCTCGGCCTGGAGCCCGGCGAGCACGAGCGCCGACTTCACCTGCGCGCTCGCGACCGGCAGCTCGTGGTGCACGGCGTGCAGCTCGGCGCCGCGAATCACGAGCGGTGCGTACGCGGCATCGGCGCGACCGTCGACGTGGGCGCCCATTGCCCGCAGCGGCTCGGAGATCCGACGCATCGGCCGGGCCTGCAACGACGCGTCGCCGGTCAGGATCGAGAGGAACGGCCGCCCCGCCAGCGCGCCCGACAGCACGCGCATCGTCGTGCCACTGTTGCCGCAGTCGAGCACCGCTTCGGGCTCGCGCCAGCCGGCGAGGCCGGTTCCGCTCACGG
>CAZLEC010000527.1:0-3660 GCA_964558245.1 uncultured Burkholderiales bacterium
AGCGCGATCAGCACCAGCGCCGCGGTGTGCCAGCCGAAGGCGAACCACGCCACCGCGGCCGACACGGTGAACGTCGCGCCGATCGCCTGCGCGAAGCGCTTGGGCGGGCCGGGCACGAACTTGGCGTGACCGATGCGGGGCGCCGCGACCCGGGTGGCGAACTGACCGAGTGGGCTCAACGACGGACCGGTGAGCACCCGGGCGACGAACCCGTAGGCGAGCACCACGAGCAGCACCGGCCACTGCGTGACGAGCGTGAGGATGCACAGCAGCAGCACGACGCCGGCCACCGTGCGCGCCGCGACCTCGTTGACCGGGTTCGGGAAGCTGAACAGCCTGCGCACGCCGTCAGGATACCCCCGAAAGTCGACCTATCAAGTCGGCTTTCGGTCAGGACGGCTCGGGCACCTGCTCGTGCTCCGCGTCGAGCTCGGCGCGGATGTCGTCGTAGCGGCTCGCCTTGGCGCGCAGCTCCGCGAGCATGCCCTGGAGCAGGCCCGCCTTCGCGTTGACCTCGGCCTGCATGCGCGCGTTGAGATCGCTCGCCTCGGCCAGCATCTCCCGGCGCCGCTGGGCCGAGATGCCGCGTTGTGCCTCGGCGCGCAGCTCGGCGAGGCGGTCTTCGGAGCGCAGGAAGAGGCGAATGCGGTCGAGGTCGAATCCCATCACGTCGCGGAGATCGAGGATCCGGCGCAGCCGCTCCACGTCATCGACCGAGTACAGACGATTCCCGCCCGGCGTCGCACCCGACGGCTCGAGGAGGCCGACCTCCTGGTAGTAGCGCAGTGTCCGCGTCGTGACGCCCGCGCGCTTTGCCGCCTCCCCGATGCGCAACAGCGCGTGATCCGTAGCGGGGTTCAATACACCACCACCGAATCGCCTTCGAGGAGCGCCGCCTCGACCTGCTCCTCACTGGCCGGCGCGTCGGGACCGCTCGCGTCGCCGTGCACGTACTTGGCGCCGCGCAGCCACGACGCCACACCGGCGACGAGACACATCACCAACGAAGCCGCGAACGCGATCCGCAGCCCGGTGAGGAACGGGTTCGCGATCAGGTGCGGGAAGAACGACTTGCCGGTGATCTTCACGAACTGTGCGTGACTGATGCCGGCCGCACGCGCGCTGCCCAACAACTTCTGCATCGGGTTGTACCCGAGGAACGCGGCGAAGAGGCTGCCGACGGTCGGGAGCGACGCGATCTGGTGCGCCTTGGCCGCGTTCACGCCGTTGGCCTGCAGCGCGGTCGCCATCGAGTGCGGCAACGACGCCGAAAGGCCGGCGATCATCAACGAGAAGAACACGCCGATCGACAGGACCATCCCGCTGTTCTGGAACGTCGCGCGCATGCCCGAGGCCGCGCCGCGCTTGTCGGGCGGCGAGCTGTTCATGATGCCGGCCATGTTGGGCGCGGCGAACAGTCCCATCCCGATGCCGTTCATGAGCAGCAGCGATCCGAACACCGGGAACGCGAAGTCGGCGGGCAACAACATCAACAACCCGAAGCTGGCGGCCGCCACCACCATGCCACCGGTCGCGAACGGGCGCGCGCCGTGGCGATCCGACAACCAGCCCGCGATCGGGCCCGCGATCAGGAACCCACCCGTGAGCGGGAGCATGTAGATCCCGGCCCACAGCGGCGTGCGCTCGAAGCTGTAGCCGTGCAACGGCAGCCAGATGCCCTGCAACCAGATGATGAGGATGAACTGCAACCCGCCGCGCCCGATCGACGAGAGGAAGCTCGCGAGGTTGCCCATCGAGAACGCGCGGATGCGGAAGAGGTCCAGGTCGAACATCGGATCCGTGACGCGACGCTCGATCAGCGCGAACGCGACGATCAACGCGGCGCCGCCGATGAGCTCGAAGAGCACCCAGGGCCCGGTCCAGCCCATCGTGTGACCGCCATGGGGAATGAGTCCGTAGGTGAGGCCGACCAGGATCATGATGAGGCCGACACCGAACGTCGCGTTGCCCCACCAGTCGATGCGCGCCGCCTTCTTCGTTCCGAGCTCGCGGAGCTTGAGGTAGGCCCACACCGTGCCGAACACGCCGATCGGCACGTTGATCCAGAACACCGCGCGCCAGTCGACGTCGGCGAGCAGGCCGCCGGCGACGAGCCCGATGAACGCGCCGGCCATGCCGGCGATGACGCTCACGCCGATCGCGAAGCCGCGCTGCGCGGCGGGGAACGCGTCGGTGAGGATGGCGGCCGAGTTCGCCGTGAGCAGCGCCCCGCCGATCCCCTGCACCACGCGCCACGCGATCAGCCACAGCGCGCCGCTCGACCCCCGGTACGGGCACAGCGACAGCGCGAGCGACGCGGCGCTGAACACCGCGAAGCCCGCGTTGTACATGCGCACCCGCCCGAAGATGTCACCGAGGCGGCCGAACGTCACCACGAGTACGGCGGTGACGACGAGGTAGCCCATCAGCATCCACAGCAGGTAGCCGACGTTGGCGGGCTGCAGGGGGTCGAGGTGGATGCCCCGGAAGATCGCGGGCAGCGAGATCAGCACGATCGACGAGTCGAGGGACGCCATGAACACGCCGAGGGTGGTGTTCGAGAGGACGATCCACCGGTAGCGATCGGACTGCGGGGCGGGTTCCATCAGGGGCGCTCCTGAATCGGATCTTTACGTCAACGTCAAATATAACCCCTGACGGCTACCCCCCCGGACTCCCACCCCGAAACCCGAAACCCGAAAACGGGTCAGCCGCGCGCGCGGTACGTGGCCCGACCCCCGAGCGCGTCCTTGTTGAGGCGCTTGGTGAGGTGCAAGCCCTCGAGCACGAACTCGATGCCCGAGGCGCAGGCCGCCGGCGACTCGCCGACACCAAGGCTGGCGAGCAGGGGCTTGAGCCCGTCGATCTGGTCGACGAGCTTGCGGTAGTCCGCCGCGGGGACGTCCTCGCCGGTGTGCACGACCGAGCCGTCCTCGAAGGAGGCGACAACCGGCGCGAGCAGCTCGGGCTTCACCCGGGCGCGGAACACCTCGAGCACGGCGCTCTTGATGATGCGGTCGAGCACCTGCGAGTCGCGACCGTCGTCGAGCATCTCGATCTCGATCTTCCCCGAGGTCGACGCGGCGAGCGCGTCGAGATCCGACACGCGCGGCACGACTTCGCGTTCGCCGTTGGCGAGGGCACGCCGAGCCGCGTTGGCCACGAGCGTCTCGTAGTTGGCGATCGACAAACGCGCGGAGACACCGGAACGCTGGTTCACGTGCGGCGACTGCCGGGCGTGCTGGCTGATCTCCGCGACGATCTCGGTCATGAACGCGGGCACGGTCACCTGCAACTGCTCGGCGACGAGCGGCCGCACCTCTTGGTGGATGATCGAGACCTCGAGCTCGGTCTCGAGCGGGTAGTGCGTACGGATCTGTGAACCGAATCGGTCCTTCAGCGGCGTGATGATGCGCCCGCGGTTGGTGTAGTCCTCGGGGTTGGCGGAAGCGACGAGGAGCACGTCGAGGGGGAGCCGGATCTTGTAGCCGCGGATCTGCACGTCGCGCTCCTCGAGCACGTTGAGCAGACCTACTTGGATCCGCTCGGCAAGGTCGGGGAGCTCGTTGATCGCGAAGACGCCGCGGTTGGTTCTCGGCACGAGGCCGTAGTGGATCGTGAGCTCGTCGGAGAGGTAACGGCCCTCGGCGACCTTGATGG
>CAZLEC010000528.1:0-3659 GCA_964558245.1 uncultured Burkholderiales bacterium
GCTCGGCGCCGATCCCGAGTCGGGGCTTGAGGTGTACGCGCTCACGGGAAGGTTCGGACCGTACGTCCAGCTCGGCGAGCAACAGGAAGGCACGAAGAAGAAGCCCAAGCGTTCCTCGCTCTTCGCGACGCAGACACCCGAGACCGTCACGCTCGAGGAGGCGTTGCAGCTGCTCTCGCTGCCGCGTTCGCTCGGGCCCGACTCCGAGGGGCGTGAGGTCGTCGCGTCGCCGGGTCGGTTCGGGCCGTACCTGAAGCGAGCCGACGGTGACACTCGCAGCCTCGCGTCGGAGGAGCAGCTCCTCACCGTGACCATGGCCGAGGCCGAAGCGTTGTTCGCGCAGCCCAAGACGCGCCGTGGTCGCCAGCAGAAGCCGCCGATCGCAGAGTTGGGCGCCCATCCCGACTCCGGCGCTCCGGTGCGTGTGCTCGACGGCCGTTTCGGCCCCTACGTGACCGATGGCGCGGTGAACGCGACGGTGCCGCGCGGCACCGACCCGGCGGAGTTGACCTTGCCCGAGGCAGTCGCGTTGTTGCGTGCGCGCGCGGAGATGGCGCCGAAGGCGAAGAAGGCCGCCAAGAAGGCGACGAAGAAGACCGCGAAGAAGACGGTGAAGAAGGCCGCGAAGAAACCGGCGAAGAAGACGGCGAAGAAGGCCGCGAAGAAAGCCGCCACGTCCGGAGAACCACCTTCTGCCTGAGGTGCGCCCCATAGGCTGACCAGCTTGAGTGAGCAGGCGCCGTTCATACCGCCGGCACCCGACCGCGACGCGATTCCGCCGGCGCCGTGGCGCGTGTTCCGCGAGCCGGGCTTCGTTCCACTGTTCGGCGCACAGTTCGTGTCGAGCCTGGGCGACTGGACCGGGCTGATCGCGATCCTCGCGATCGCGAGCCGGGTGTCGAACTCGGCGACGGCGGTCGGATTCGTGATGGTCGCGCGCATGCTGCCGGGCTTCTTGTTCGCACCCCTCGGCGGCGCGCTGATCGATCGCTGGAACCGAAAAGTCGTGATGGTGTCGTGCGACATCGGGCGAGCGGGGCTGCTCGCGCTGTTGCCGTTCTGGGAGAACATCTGGGGCCTGGTCATCTTGTCCTTCGCGATCGAGATGCTCACGCTGCTGTGGGGACCCGCGAAGGATGCGAGCGTTCCCAACGTCGTAAAGGACCCGGAGCACCTCGCCTCGGCGAATTCGCTCGGCCTCATCGCATCGTTCGGCACGTTCCCGCTCGGCGCGGTGCTGTTCGCCGCACTCGCCGCGATCGCGCACTGGCTGGGCGGGTTCTCCGGCCTCGCGGGGCTCGGCGGCAATCGAGAGTCGCTCGCGATCTGGGTCGATGGCGGCACGTTTCTCCTGTCCGCGTTGTTGATCTCGCGCTTGCGGCTCGACGAGTCGGATCGCGGCGCACGCCAACGCGTGCCTGCGGCCCAGACGTGGCGCGACATCAAGGACGGTCTCGCGTTCATTCGCGCGCATCCCGTGGTGCGCGGCGTCATGATCGGGCTGGCGGGCGGGCTGATCGGTGGCGGCGCGATCGTGCCCTTGGGTCCGACAGTTGCGAAGAAGGTGCTGCATGGCGGGAACCCGGCGTTCGGTCTGCTCATGACGGCGCTCGGTGTCGGCGCCGCGATCGGGGTAGTGACCCTGTTGTGGCTCCAACGACGGCTGCCGCGCCAGGCGGTGTTCAGGGTCGCCGTGATCATGACGGGCGCGTCGATCATCACGGTCGCGTCGATGTCGTCGCTGTTGCCCGCGTTCGGGCTGGTCGCGCTCCTGGGTGCGAGCGCCGGTTGTGCGTATGTGACCGGGTTCACCATCTTGCAGGAGAGTGTCTCCGACGACATGCGCGGCCGGACCTTCTCGACGCTCTACACGATCGTGCGCGTGTGCCTGCTGCTGTCGCTCACGCTCGCACCCTTCATCGCGGGCGCGCTCAATGTCATCTCGCAGCACGCGGTCAACGGGCACGCGCACGTCGGCGGGTTTCACATCGCGCTTCCGGGCGTTCGGCTCGCGCTCTGGCTCGGTGGTGCTGTCACCGTGCTGTCGGGGCTCGCGGCGCAGCGCCGGATGCGTCGGGGCGAAGCAATGATCGACGTTCGTGAGATCGACGCCGCGCCAGCCGCGTTCGACCTGCGCCGGACCGATGACGAAGCGCGTTCGGCTCCGCCGGGCGCGGTCGAGAGCCGGCACTAGCCGTGGTATTCATCGTGATGGAGGGTGGCGAAGGTGTCGGCAAGAGCACGCAGGCCGGTCTGCTCGTTGATCGGCTGATCGAACGCCGAGGCCGCGACACAGTCGTCAAGACGCGCGAACCGGGAGGCACTCCCGAAGGCGTCGAACTTCGGCAGAAGCTCCTGCACGGTCCGGCGCCGACGGCTGATGAAGAGCTGCAATGGATGCTGGACGACCGCGAGCTCCACGTGCGGACGAGGATCGCGCCGGCCCTGGCCCGGGGCGAGGTCGTGGTGTGCGACCGGTTCTCGCCGTCGACGATCGCGTATCAAGGTGTCGCGCGCGGGATGGGTGTCGAGTACGTCGAAGGCCGATGCCGTGAGGTGACGGCGGGAACCGAGCCCGATGTCGTTGTGGTGCTCGACCTGCCCGACGAGGTCGCGGAGTCTCGTGTCGCCGGCTTCCGCGATCGCTTCGAGCGGGAGGGTGCCGAGTTCCACGCCGCGGTCCGCAACGCGTATCGCGACCTCGCCGGCGCCCGCGGTTGGGTGCTGGTGGATGCTTCCGGCTCGCCGGAAGAGGTCGCGGCCCGGGTGTGGGCGGCCGTCGAGCCGCATCTCGCGCCATATACGTAGGATCGGCGGCGTGTTCGTCGACGTCGTGGGGCAGGAGCGCGCGGTCGAGACGCTGCGGCGCGCGGGCGAGCGGCCGTCGCACGCGTACCTGCTCGTCGGCCCGCGCGGCTCCGGTGTGGAGGACGCCGCGCGCGACTTCTCGGCGCTGCTCATCGGTGTCGGCGACGACGAACGCAGCCTGCGGCTCGTGCAGCGCGGCGTGCACCCCGACGTCGTGGAGTTCGCACCCGGCGGCGCGTCGTACCGCGTGAAGGAAGACGTACGCGAGACGATCCTGCCGGAGGCGGCGCGCGCTCCGATCGAGGCCGAGCGCCGCGTGCTGATCCTGTTCGAGGCCGAACGGCTCCGCGGCAATCAGAACGAGTCGGCGAACGCGATGCTGAAGACGATCGAGGAGCCGCCGCCGCGCACGATCGTGTTGCTCGTGACGGCCGCGGCCGAGGACCTGCTCCCGACGATCCGCTCACGCTGTCAGCGCATCGACTTCGATCCGGTAGCCGAGAACGTGCTCCGGATCGCGCTCGAGCGCGACGGTGTCGACCACGAGATCGCGGCGACCGCGGCGGCGCTTTCCGGCGGGCAGCTGGCGCGAGCCCGGGCGCTCGCAGGCCCGCTGGCGCCGATGCGTGCGGCGTTCGTGAACGCCCCGACCCGCGTCGACGGGACCGGCGCCACCGCGTTCGCGCTGGCGGAGTTGCTCGGCGCGGCGGTGGATCAGGCGGCCGACGTCGTGACCGGTCGGCACGACGAGGAGCTGCGCGAGTTCGATGCCGAGCTGGAACGGCTCGGTTACGGCGATCGCGACGGGCAACGTCTGCGCCGTCGCATCGAGGAGCGGCAACGGCGCGAGT
>CAZLEC010000529.1:0-3648 GCA_964558245.1 uncultured Burkholderiales bacterium
GCCGGCGTTCGCGACGTACAGGTCGAGTACGACGAGATGACCCAGGAAGAGCGGTCGAACGTGATGCAGCGGGCGCGCCTGCACGCATCGCAGACCGCGCCCCCGACCGAGATCTCGGCCACCACGCGGGTGATCGCGGTCGGGAGCGGGAAGGGCGGCGTCGGCAAGTCGTCGATCACCGCCAACCTCGCGGCCGCCCTCGCCGCCCGCGGGCTCACCGTGGGTGTGCTCGACGCCGACATCTGGGGCTTCTCGATCCCGCGTATGCTCGGCGCGCAGGCTCGGTTGGCCGGCACCAAGGGCGCCGACGGCGCCAAGATCGTGCCGTTCGAGGTCGACGTCGCCGGCGGCAAGCTCAAGATCGTGAGCATGGGTCTGCTCGTAGACGACGAAGACACCGCGCTGATGTGGCGCGGCCTGATCCTCGCCAAGGCGCTCGAGCAGTTTCTCGTCGACGTGCGGTGGGGCGATCTCGACTACCTGCTCATCGACATGCCGCCCGGCACCGGCGACATCCAGATGGCGCTCGCTCGACTGCTGCCGCAAGCCGAGATGCTCGTCGTCACCACTCCTGCCCAGGGCGCGCAGAAGGTTGCGGCGCGCGTCGCCGACATGGCGCGCCGCTCGTACCTGAAGGTGCTCGGCGTCGTAGAGAACATGCACGCGTTCATCGCGCCCGACGGGTCGAGTCACGCCATCTTCGGATCGGGCGGAGGCCGCCGCCTCGCCGCGCTCACCGGCGCGCCGCTCGTGGGTGAGGTGCCGATCGAGAGCGCGGTCTCGGAAGGTGGCGACGTCGGGCAACCCGTGGTGCTCACGCACCCCGATCTCCCGGCCGCGCGCGCCTTCACCGAGATCGCGCGCAAGATCGTGGAGGAGCTGTTGCCGCCGGTGGAGATGGCCGGCTGCACGGCACGCATGCTCGAGCTGATCGACAAGCTCGCCCCCGTTCCCGACGCCTCATGACCGATCGGCCCCGGCAGGCCCTCGTGTTCGGTGAGATCGCGGACGAGTACGACCGGGCCCGGCCGTCGTATCCCGACGAGCTGTTCGACGCCGTGATCGAGCACGGCGCGCTGCAACCGGGCGACACCGCGCTCGAGATCGGCGCCGGCACGGGAAAGGCAACGCGCGGGTTCAGCGCTCGCGGCCTCGCCGTGCACGCGCTCGAACCGAGCCCGGGGATGGCTCGCGTGCTGCGGGCCACGGGAGTGGAGGTGGAAGAGACCACCGTCGAAGCGTGGGAGCCGCCCGACGCCGCGTTCCGTCTGGCCTTCGCCGCGCAGGCTTGGCACTGGGTGCACGACCCGAAGCGATACGAGAAGGTCGCCCACGCGCTCGCGCCCGGCGGCACGCTCGCGCTGTTCTGGAACAAGGGCCGCGACCTCCCCGAACCGCTTCGCACCGACAACGACGCGGCCTACGACGAGCACGCGCCCGCGCTCACGAGCGCGGTGGGCAAGTGGGAGCTCGACCGCACGCTCGACGAGATCGCGGCCGTCGACGCGTTCGGCGCCCCGACCAAGCGCGTGTTCACCTGGTACCAGACCTACACGACCCGCGAGTGGCTCGAGCTCCTCGGCACGCACTCCGATCACCGGATGCTGCCCGAGGCGCAACGCGTCCGGCTCCACGCTGCGGTCGGTCACGCGCTCAACAAGCACGGCGGCCGCGTCGACGTCACTTACGACGCGATGCTGTACCTCGCCACCCGGATCTAGGCCCGCGTCACCTCAGTCGGTCAGTCGGTCAGTCGCAGCGCGACCGCGGGCCGGATCCGCGACGCGGCCCGCGCGGGCGCGGCCGTCGCGAGCAGCGCGCAGATCAGCGTGCCGACGACGACGCCCACGATCGACACGACCGGCACCCGGAACGAGAGCCCCGAACCGAACGCGTCGGTCAAGGTGATCGACCACGCGGTGACGAGCGCGAGCACGGTGCCGATCACGAGTCCTTCGATCGCGACGAACGCCGACTCGATGACGAAAGCCGACCGCACGGACCCGGCCTGCACGCCCAGCGCGCGGAGCACACCGACTTGGCGCCGGCGCTCGCGCACGGCCCGCACCATGATCACGCCGATCCCGGCGACCCCGACGATCAGGCCGAGCGCGAGGTACCCACGAATCAACACGAAGAACTGTTGTTGATCGGCAAGCTGGTCGTGCACCGTGTTGCGAATCGTCTCCGCGCTGCCCCCGTTCGCGAGGAAGCGGCCCGCGAAGGCGGACGCGAACTGATCGGGGTTCGACGCCTCGACGTACGCGCGGCTGGGCACGGCCGAGTCGCCGAACGCCGAGCGCGCGGCCGACTGGCTCATCATCACTCCGTTCCCAACCCAGTCGTTGCCGACGAGCGCGGCGACCGTGAACGTTCGCTCGCCTCCGCTCGCGGCGTCACGCACGGTGAACGAGTCGCCGATCGACACGCTCTGCGCGGGCGGACCGTTCCCCGACGACAGGAAGAACTTGTCGACGATCGCGAGGTGCGGGTTGGCCAACACCGCCGCGTACGCGGAGCGGTCGCTCGCAAAGGCGCCCCGGTCGTCGAGCGCCGGCGGTCCGTGCTGCACCAGTGACTGGTCGAACGCGCTGCCCGACCACTCCCGTGCGCGAGTGAGGCCCGGCGCGCGCACGACCTGCAGGTCGAGCGAGACGATCGGGGCGACACCGTGCACACCTGCCTCCCGGCCGAGGCGCGCGAACGACACCGGATCGCTCGGGTTCGAGGAGACCAGCACGTTGAAGCCGCCGGAGGCGTCGCGCGTGAACTGACCGAGCTGGCCCGAGAACATCGAGCCGATCACCGACACGTACACGAGGATGAACACGACGAGCGCGAACATGCCGAGCGTCATCGACGTCCGGAACCGGCGCGCGAGCGGGTACGCGAGGCCCAGCCTGACTTGCAACGACCGTTGGGCGATGTGCCCGACCGCATGGCCGATCGCACCCTGCTGCTGGGACACGAGCACCACCGCCGCGCCGACGAGCATCAGGCCCTGCGCGACGAAGAGGAACACACCGACGCTGCTGTGCAGCGCGAGCGCGATCGGTACCGCGACCACGCCCCACATCAGCACGATCACCGCGAGCGTCGTCGTGACGACGTCGCGCGGGAAGTTTCGCGCCAGCGCCGGGCCGATACCGGCGAACACGAGCACCGGACCGATGACCAGCCCGACGAACGACACGCCGGTGACACCGAGGCCGGTCAACGTCAGGCCGACCGCCGCCAGCGCGAGCCCCGCGAAGAACGAACGGGCGTGCGGCCGGTGCGGCGGCGTCTCGCTGATGTCGCGGATCGCCCGGATGATGTTGAAGCGGCCGAGCCACACGCTCGTGGCCAGGACGGTCGAGATGGCGATCAGGAACCCGATCACGAGCCCTTCCTGCACGCTCGACCACGTGAACGCGAAATGCAGGACGAGTCGCGAGCTGGTCGGCCCGCTGTCGCGCAGCCGCGCCGCGAACGCCATGATCAGGCGGCCGAGCCCCAACCCGGCGAACGTCCCCACCACCGAGGACGCGAGCGCGTAGCACCAGCCTTCCGCCGCGAACGCGCCCACCAACGCCGAACGGCGCAGCCCGACCGCGCGCAGCATGCCGAGCTCCGACTTCCGCTCGTCGGCGAGCATGAAGAAGATGT
>CAZLEC010000530.1:0-3647 GCA_964558245.1 uncultured Burkholderiales bacterium
TCGAGGGACTGCTCGACCTGCGCGAAGAGGGCTACGGCTTCTTGCGCACGAGCGGCTACCTCGCGGGCCGCAACGACGCGTACGTGTCGGCGTCGCAGGTTCGCCGATTCGGGTTGCGCAAGGGCGACTACGTGAAGGGTGCGATCCGGCCGCCGGCCAGCACCGAGAAGTACCCGGCACTCGTGCGCGTCGACCTCATCAACGACATGACACCCGAAGAGGCCCGGTCGCGCGTGCGTTTCGAGGATCTCACCCCGCTGTTCCCGGACTCGAGGCTCCGCCTCGAGCTCGCCGACGATCCCGGCGAGATCACCGGCCGCATCATCGACCTCATCTCCCCGATCGGGAAGGGCCAGCGCGGCCTCATCGTGTCACCGCCCAAGGCGGGCAAGACCACGATCATCAAGCAGATCGTGTACTCGATCGAGCGCAACAATCCCGAGACGCACGTCATGGTGTTGCTCGTCGACGAGCGCCCCGAAGAGGTCACCGACATGCGGCGCCACGTGCAGCGGGCCGAGGTGATCGCGTCCACGTTCGATCGCCCCTCCGACGAGCACTGTCACGTCGCGGAGCTCGCGATCGAGCGGGCCCGCCGCCTCGTGGAGATGGGCACCGACGTCGTGATCATCCTCGACGGCATCACCCGTCTCGCGCGTGCCTACAACCTCGCGGCGCCGGCTTCGGGAAGGATCATGTCGGGCGGTGTCGACTCGTCGGCCCTCTACCCGCCGAAGAAGTTCTTCGGCTCCGCCCGCAACGTCGAAGAAGGCGGCTCCCTCACGATCCTCGCGACCGCGCTGATCGACACGGGTTCGAAGATGGACGAAGTGATCTTCGAGGAGTTCAAGGGCACCGGCAACATGGAGTTGCGTCTCGACCGGCGGGTCGCCGACCGGCGCATCTATCCCGCGATCGACGTGGAGCAGTCGAGCACCCGTCACGAAGAGCTCCTGTTCGACCGCCGCGACCTCCAGCAGACCTGGAAGCTGCGCCGGGTGCTGAACGCGCTCGAAGGCGGCGCCGGCTTGGAGCTCCTGATCGACAAGCTGCGGTCCACCAAGACGAACGCCGAGTTCCTCAACGAGATCGCCAAGGCCCCGGCGGGAATGGCCGGCTGACTCGCGGCGTTCCGCGAGGTCCGGGCCTGCGGGCCTTCGTTACACTGGAGTCACTATGCAGACCGAGATCCACCCCGAATACGTCGCGTGCCAGGTTCACTGCTCGTGCGGAAACGAGTTCACGACCCGCTCGACGTCGTCGACGTTGCGGGTCGAGCTGTGCTCCGAGTGCCACCCCTTTTACACGGGCAAGCAGAAGCTGGTCGACACCGGTGGCCGCGTCGAGCGGTTCGAGCGCAGGTACGCGAAGAAGAAGCCGACCCCTCCGAAGTCGCCGGCGCCGTCGCAATAACGCGTCGTGGCCGAGCCCACCGCAACGGCCGAGCCCCGTTACATGGGGGGCCAGGCGGTGCTCGAGGGTGTGATGATGCGCGGCGCGTCCACCTGGGCGATCGCGGTGCGCCGGCCCGACGGAGAGATCGCCGTCGACGTGCGCGACGTGCCCGGCTGGTCGGATCGTTACGCGAAGGTGCCGCTGCTGCGCGGTGTGATGGGTCTGGGCGAGTCGCTCGGGCTCGGCTACCGCGCGCTCACGTGGTCGGCGAACCAGCAGGTGCCCGAAGCCGACCAGATCTCCGAGCGCGCGCTGGGTTGGGCCGTGATCCCGGTCGCCCTCTTCTTCAGCGCGGTGTTCATCGTGATCCCCGCGTTCGCGGGCAAGGGTCTGTCGCACTTGTTCCACGGCTCGTTCCCTGTGGTCGAGGGACTCGTGCGGCTCGCGCTGTTCGTCGGCTACCTCCTCGGTGTCGGGTGCTTCAAGGACATCCGGCGCGTGTTCGAGTACCACGGCGCGGAGCACAAGACGATCGCCGCCTACGAGAACGACGTCGAGCTCACTCCGGAGGTCGCGCAGCAGTTCAGCACCGCGCATGTGCGCTGCGGAACCAACTTCCTGCTGACCGTGATGGTCGTCGCGGTCTTTGTGTACTCGGTCATCCCGCGTCCGAACCTGTGGTTCGTGATCGGCTCGCGCATCGTGCTGACGCCGGTGATCGCGGGCCTGAGCTACGAGGTGATCCGCTACGCCGCGAAGAACATGCAGCGCCGGTGGGTCCGGGTGCTCGTGCGACCCGGCCTCTTGCTGCAGCGGCTCACGACGCGTGAGCCCGACCTCGACCAGATCGAGGTCGCGATCGCGTCACTCCGCGCCGTGCTCACGGCCGAGCAGCGAACCGAGGTCGAGTCGCGCGCCGGGCGCCGGGTTCCTGCGGTCGCGCCCGCGTTCTGACCTCCGGGGCGCTTCCCGCCCGGCAGCTTCTACACTCACGCGATGGTTGATATCCAGCTCTCGTGGACGGAGTCGGAGCTCCTCGCCGAGCACGACATCGCGGAGCCGCTGATCGCCGGGGGCGTGCGCTGCCACGGCGGTTTCGACGAGCGGGGCGAGTACGTGTCGCCCCGAACCCGGCACCGTCTCGCCGCGATCGAGGCGTGGCAGCGATCTCATCGCGGCGAGTTCGGCACCGAGATCCTCGACGCGCCGCTCGAGCTGTGGCCCGAGGTGTTCCCCAACGTCGCGCAGTCGAAGTACCTGCTGCGCGAAGGCGTGCGCGAGCCCACGATCTCCGCGCTGACGCGCATCGGCACGGTCGAGGGGTTCGGGTCGATGATCCGCTCGGTGAAGGTCGAGCGCCTCCAGTCGCACTTCGACGAGCCGATCGCGGGCACCGCCATCGCGCACCTGCAGGGCGGGCTCTTCGAGGCGCACGCGCGCGACGAGGCCGGGTGGGAAGACGAAGGTGGCCACAAGCAGATGTGGTTCGCGGCGCGCGACGTCGCGTTCGAACATCCCGTGAGTGACGACATGACGCAGCTCATGTTGGAGCGCATGGGCATCGCCGCGCCCGGCGGCAAACCGCCCACGCCGCAGGAGATGCGGCGCGCGGCCGAGGCCTTGCGTCGGTTCCCCGATCTCGACCTCTCGCTCGAGATGATGCTGCGCCGCATGGTGGGGCTGCTCTTCATCGAGGTGTCGGCGTTCCATACGTTCGCGTGGGCCGAAGAGGTGCTGTCGGACCGCGACCTCGTCGCGGGCGCCGGCGCCGCCGCGGCGCTCGTGAGCTACATCCGCGCCGACGAGACCCCGCACGTCGACTATCTGCGCACCGCGCTCACCGAGATGCGCGACCGCACGTTCGTCGGCGAATCGGGCCGCAAGATCTCCGGCGTCGAGGTGATCGGCACGCTGTGGGACGCCGCGCTCGAGCAGTCACTCGGCGAGAACCGCAAGAACTTCGTACGCACCCAGGCCGCGGAGGTCGAGCACGCGCTCGCGAACCACCCCCGGCGCGCCGAGGTGCTGGAGGGCTTCTACGCGCTGGGATCCGCCGCATGAAAAGCCAGACGCAGATCCGGAGGCCCGGGCGGTGACGCCGCAGTGCGCGGGCGAGAGAGGGCCGGAGGTCGCAGCCGCATGAAGTTCGGGATCTTCTACGAGCACCAGCTGCCGCGGCCCTGGCACGCCGACTCCGAGTACGACCTGATCCAGAACGCGTTGGAGCAGATCGAATACGCGGATCGCATCGG
>CAZLEC010000531.1:0-3644 GCA_964558245.1 uncultured Burkholderiales bacterium
GGATACCGCGTCGGAGTGGGCGTCGGACGATCCGAAATGCGTGTCGAGCACCCAGGCGCGTTTGAGGTAGAGGTGCACGTCGACCTCCCACGTGAATCCCATTCCTCCGAACACCTGCGTCGCGGCCTTCCCGTTGGTGATGGCCGCCTCACCGGCGAGGGCCTTCGCGCCCGACACCGCCCGTTCACAACCGGGCTGGTCGTGCTCGTCGAGGTGCGCGCCTGCCGCGTATACCGCGGCACGCGCGACCTCCGTGCGCACGAGCATGTCGGCACAGAGATGCTTGATCGCCTGGAACGCGCCGATCGGGCGGTCGAACTGCACACGTTCCTTGGCGTACGCGACCGCGAGCTCGGTGCAGCGGTCGGCGAGCCCCAGCTGCAGCGCCGCGGTCAGCGCGGCTCCGGCGCGCCGGAGCTCGGTCAGATCGAGGTCGGTGGCGTCGCCGGGCGGCAGCTGCTCGACGCGCGCGACGGGGGTCATCGGATCGAGGGGCCACGTTGCGGGGGCCGCGTCGATCAGCCTGGGATCGACGACGAGCAGCGACTCGTCGCGCCGCACGAGCAGATCGTCGAGCGCGTCGAGGTGCTCGACCCACATCGGGCCCGCGTCGGGCTGTTCGACCAGGCCGACGATCCGGCCCGAGCCGGCGAGGAGCGACGCGACCAACGGTCCGGGCACGCAGAACCGTCCCAGTTGCTCGAACACAACCGTGCAGTCCGACCACGAGAAGCCGTCGGACCGCAGCGAGAACACGCCCGCGCCGGCCAGCTCCTCGAAGAGGTCTCGATCGAAACCGGCGCGCACTCGAGCCATCGTGACCCGCGCGCCGAGCAGCGACGCGATGCCGTCGCGCAGCGCGACCTGGTCGTCGGAGAGATCGAGATCCATCAGCGGGCGTCCTTCGGCAGACCGAGCACCCGCTCGCCGATGATGTTCCGTTGGATCTGCGAGGCGCCGGCCGCGATCGTGAGCGCGAGCACGCGCAACCGCTCCTCGACCAACTCGTTCCCCTCGACGTGGAGTCCGTCGCGGTCGAGCACACGCAGGCACAGCTCTCCGAATCGCTGCCGCGCCTCGGAGTAGGCGAGCTTCATGACCATCGCGCCGGGGCCGACGGTTCCGCGCGCCGCCTGCGAGACGTTGCGCTTCGTGAGCGCCCAGAGCGCGTCGAGCTCGGCTGCGCAGCGCCCGAGCTCGCGCCGGTGCCCGGCATCGCTGACGAGCGGCGCGAGGTCCTCGCAGAGCCGGAGCGAATCGACGAGCTCGCTCACGAAGGCCGTGCCGCGCTCGTACTTCAGCGTCACATTGGTGACGCGCCAACCGTCGTTCTCCGCACCGACCCGATTCGCCACCGGCACGCGCACGTCGGTGAGGAACACCTCGGCGAACTCCGACGAACCGAGCGCAGTGCGCAAGGGCCGCACCTCGATGCCCGGCGAGTCCATCGGCAGGATGAGCCACGAGATGCCGCGGTGCTTGGGAGCCTCGGGGTCGGTGCGCACGAGGAACTCGCCGACGTCGGCGATCTGACCGAACGAGCACCAGATCTTCTGGCCGTTGAGCACGTAGTCGTCGCCGTCGCGCTCGGCGCGCGTGCGCAACGACGCGAGGTCGGAGCCCGCGCCCGGCTCGGAGAAGCCCTGGCACCACACCTCCTCGCCCCGCAGGATCCTCGGGAGGTGATCGCTCTTCTGCGCGTCGCTCCCCTCCTCGATGAGCGTGGGGCCGGCGTGCAGCGTGCCCACGAAGTTGACCCCCACGTAGGGGGCGCGGGCCCGGGCCGTCTCTTCGTAGAAGATCAGCTGCTCGGTGGGCGACGCGCCCCGACCACCGAACTCGGCCGGCCAGTGCAACCCGGCGTAGCCCGCGTCGAACAACCGCCGCTGCCAGTCGGTGTCCCACTTGCGGCGCTCGTCCCAGGCATCACGCGCGGGTTGGGGGGCGAGCGCGGGGAGCTCCGACTCGAGCCAGGCGCGCAGCGTGGCGCGAAACGCTTCGTCGGACTCGGAGTATCCCAGCTGCACGGAGGTGGGAGTCTACGAGTGAGGCGCCTCGCCGGGCCCATCGCTCGGCCCGTCGCTCGGAGCCCGCTCGAACGCGCGGACGGCGGCGACGATCGCCTCCCGCGTCGACTTCGACCACAGCCACGACTCGAGGAGCAGACCGCGACCGTCGGCGTCACGGAGCTCGAGGCAACGCCCGAGGAAGAAGAGCTCGATCCACCACGGCCGGCCCGGCGCTTTGACCCGGGCCGTCGACAGGTCGAGCTCGACGGCCCGCAACCCGGTCCGGCGCGCGGTGGCGCCGAGCACCTCCACCCGCTGGAAGCACTGCACGAAGAACAGGAACGGGACCGCGGCGAGCCAGATCGCGTTGCGCGACTCGCTCACGATGCTGACGACGAGCAAACCCGCGCACACGAATGCCGAAGCCCGGGCCGTGACCGGCCGGGGCCGGAAGACGTGGTGCGCTCCTGCGGCGCGCGGCGACTCGGGCTCGGGCCATCCGTGGTCCACAGGAGCGTTTCGACCCACCCGCCGGCGCGCTGAAGGTCGTTTATCATCGGCCCCGAACCTGACGGACCGTCAGATTCGGCCCCCGGGGAGCGAACGTGGCGAGGGAACTGCCGAAGATCATCAGCGTCGACGACCACGTGGTGGAACCCGCCCACCTGTGGCAGACCTGGCTCCCCGCACGGCTGCGCGACCGCGGCCCGAAGGTCGAGCGCCGGGGCGTCGGCCACATGAAGCACATCGGTGGCGGCGCCTACGAGCAGACCTTCGACGAGAGCGGACCGAAAGCCGACTGCTGGGTCTACGAAGACCTCGTGTACATCAACAAGCGGCACGTCGCGGCCGCCGGATTCGACCGCGACGACATGACGATGTCGCCGATCACCTACGACGAGATGCGGCCCGGCTGTTACGACCCGAAGGCTCGGGTCGACGACATGGACATGAACTGGGTCGACGCGTCGCTGTGCTTCCCCACGTTCCCGCGCTTCTGCGGACAGACCTTCCTCGAGGCCAAGGACCGCGAGCTCGCCTACGCGTGCGTGCTCGCGTACAACGACTGGATGGTCGAGGAGTGGTGCGGCGACAGCGACGGCCACCTCATCCCGCTGATCATCATTCCTTTGTGGGACGCGCGGCTCGCGGCCGACGAGGTGCACCGCAATGCCGCGCGCGGCGTCCACGCCGTGTGCTTCAGCGAGATCCCCCCGAAGCTCGGGCTGCCGTCGATCCACTCCGGCGAGTGGGACCCGTTCTTCACGGCCTGCCAGGAGACCGACACGGTCGTGTGCATGCACATCGGCTCGTCGTCGCAGATGCCGAGCACATCGGGCGACGCGCCGGTCGCGGTCGCAGCCACGTTGAGCTTCAACAACTCGATGGCCAGCCTCTCCGACTTCTTGTTCTCCGGCGTGCTCGTTCGTTTCCCCGATCTCAAGCTCGCGTACTCCGAAGGCCAGATCGGCTGGCTCCCCTATGTGCTCGAGCGCGCCGACGACGTGTGGCGCGACCACCGCGCGTGGGGCGGGGTGAAAGACCTCGTTCCCGAGCCGCCCTCCACCTACTACTACAAGCACGTGTACGGCTGTTTCTTCAAGGATCGGCACGGCCTCGAGTCGCTCGACCGCG
>CAZLEC010000532.1:0-3643 GCA_964558245.1 uncultured Burkholderiales bacterium
GCCCGTTGATCCCGCCGAGGCTGTTGCAGAACTCGACGAAGGCCTCGACCGATCCGTCGATTCCCGCGGTCGGCACGGCGATGACGCCTCCCTTGTCGGAGATCACGCCGATCTTGATGGTGGTGTCGGTGATGCCCTTGTCGGTCGCGCCTCGTGCCGGGGTGCCCTTGCCGCACGCGGCTCGGAGGGTGCCCACCATCGCCGGGTCGGCCCCGCCGCTCCCGCCGGACGTCACCACCGGAACCGTCACTCCGCCCCCCTCGGCGGCGCCGGGCGGAGGACCGCTCTCCCGCGTGCCACAGGCGCCAACCAGAAGCGACAGCAACGCGAGGAGCGCGCCAACTCGGTAGGTCATTCGACCGCCCCCCTCTACGCCATTCGACACAACGGGATCCACCCAGTTCCTAGCAGCCGCTCTCCGTCACGCATAGGGCCTGTCGGCGGTACGCGGACGTCCTCCGGCGGGGTGCATCAGGGTCGTTGGACCGTTGACAGCAATCGCGCGGGCGCCGACGATCGATTCGTGAGCTACAACCTCTCCGAGCTGTTCGAGCGCATCGCCGACGCGGTTCACGATCGCGAGGCGGTCGTGAGCCCGGCGAGCAGATGCTCCTACGCGCAGCTCGACACGCGAGCGACCCGGCTCGCTCACGCGTTCGCAGATCGGGGCATCGGCCGGGGCGACCACATCGGACTCCAGCTCCAGAATGGCGTCGAGTACCTCGAGGCGATGCTCGCGGCCTACAAGCTCCGCGCGGTCCCGGTGAACGTGAACTGCCGCTACGTCGAGCGCGAGCTCGCGTACTTGTACGACGACGCCGATCTCGCGGCGCTCGTCTACCACCGCGCGCTGGCCGGGCGGATCCGGCCGGTGCTCGCCCGGACACCGAAGCTGCGTGAGCTCTTCGTCGTCGACGACGACAGCTCGGTCGAAGAGATCGACGGTTCGCTCCACTACGAGCGGTGCGTCGCCGCCGGGTCGGATCGACGCGACTTCGGCGAACGTTCCGGCGACGATCTCTACCTCGCGTACACCGGCGGCACGACGGGCCTGCCGAAGGGAGTCATGTGGCGCCACGAGGACATCTTCTTCGCGGCGATGGGCGGCGGTGACCCGACGACTGTGCAAGGACCGATCTCGCGTCCAGAGGAGCTCCCCAACCGCGTGCTGCCGGTCGGCGCAGTGATGTTGCTCCTGCCGCCGCTGACGCACGTGAGCGCGCAATGGGGCGCGTTCTCGATCCTCTTCGGCGGCGGCACCGTTGTGCTCGCCGCACCCGGCAGCCTCGACGCGCACGCGGCCTGGCGGCTCGTGGAACGCGAGCGAGTGAACGTCGTGACCGTCGTGGGCGACGCGATGGCCCGGCCGCTGCTCGACGCGTTCGGAGCGGATCCGACACGCTACGACGTGTCGTCTCTGCTGGTCTTCGCGTCGGGCGGAGCCGTGCTCTCACCATCGACGAAGGCACAGATCGCTTCGCTGCTCCCGAATGTGATCACGATCGACGGCTTCGGTTCGACCGAGACCGGCGTGATCGGCTCACGCATGCGCATGCCCGGCAGCGAGCTCGAAGCGGGTCCGCGCTTCACGGTCGGCGACAACACGGCTGTGCTCGACGACGACCTGCACCCGGTCCTGCCGGGTTCGGGGGTGGTGGGACACGTCGCGCGGCGTGGCCATATGCCGCTCGGCTACTTCAAGGACCCGGCCCGGAGTGCCGCGACCTTCGTCGAGACCAACGGGACGCGCTGGGCGCTGACCGGTGACGCCGCGACCGTCGACGCCGACGGCACCGTCGTGTTCCTCGGACGCGGCTCCGGCAGCATCAACACCGGCGGCGAGAAGGTCTACCCCGAGGAGGTCGAGGCAGTCGTGAAGGACCACCCCGGCGTGTACGACGCCATGGTGGTGGGCGCGCCGCACGAACGGTGGGGTGAGCAGGTCGTCGCCGTCGTCGCTCCCCGCCCGGGCAGCTCGGTGAGCCTCGACGAGCTCCGCGAGTATTGCGGTCGGTCGCTCGCCGACTACAAGCTTCCGCGCGCGCTGTGCATAGTCGAGCAGATCGAGCGCGGCCCGAACGGTAAGGGCGACTACACATGGGCGCGCGAGCGTGCGCTGAGCGCGAGTAGTTGAGCAGGCTGCGGTGCGACGGCTCTCCGGTGCCGACAGCCTGTTCGTCTTCAACGAAACGCAGACGTGTCATCAACACACTTTGAAAATCGCGGTCGTCGACCCCGCAGGCGCCGACACACGGGTCGACTACGACGCACTTCGCGAGCAGATCCGCGAGGCCCTCCCTTTGCTCGAGCCGTTCCGATGGCGACTCGTGCGGGTGCCGTTCGACATCGGGCATCCCTACTGGGTCGACGCACCCGACCTCGACCTCGACTATCACGTGCAACGGGTCACGCTGCCGTCGCCGGGCGGTCGCCGCGAGCTCGCCGAGGCGATCTCGCACGTCGCAAGCGTCGGGCTCGCGCGGGACCGGCCGTTGTGGCAGGTGTGGTTCGTCGAAGGGCTCGCCGCCGGGCAGGTCGCGTACATCACGAAAGTGCACCATTCGCTCGCCGATGGCGTCGCGAGCGAACGGTTGCTCTCCGCCGCGTTCGCCGACCGGCGCGAGCACACCCCGATGGGTCCGATCGAGCCACTACGCGCGGAGCCGGTTCCCGGATGGTTCCGGTTGCTGGCGCTCGGTCTCGTGGACGCGCTTCGGATGCTGATGGGCCTTCCGCGGCTGCTGTTCCGCACCGCCCGCGCCGCGCGGCGCGCCCGCGCTCATGCTCGATCGCGTAGTCAGGCGGGCATCGGGCCCTTCAAGGGGCCGCACACCCGCTTCGATGAACCGCTGACGCCGCACCGGTGGCTCGCGTACGAGACCTTCGACCTTGCCACCATCAAGCGCGTGAGTCACACCTTCGAGGCGTCGGTGAACGACGTGATGCTCGCGATGGCAGCAGGAGCGTTGCGCAACTATCTCGCTCAGCGCGGCGAGCTGCCCGACGCGCCACTCACGGCCGCGGTGCCGGTGTCGGTCCGCAGACCCGACGAGATGCAGGCATGGGGCAATCGCGTCGCGTCGTGGTACGTCACATTGGCGACCGACATCGACGATCCCGTCGCACGCCTCCACGAGATCGTTCGCAGCACACGCGCAGCGCGCGCCGAGTTGGAGGCGACGGATCCCGAGTTGCAGCACGCGTGGGCCGAGTACTGGCGGATGTTCCGGCTCGTGACCTTCGGGGTGCCCAAGCTGGTGCGGCCGTTCATCGGACGTCCGAGCTACAACGCGATCGTCTCGAGCGTGCCGGGGCCGGCCCTACCGCTGTACCGGCACGGCGCGCGGCTCGTGCACATGATCTCGATGGGTCCACTCGTGGAGGGCATCGGGGTGAACTTCACCGGCTGGAGCTACGCAGGCGAGATGACGATCGCGGTCATGTCCTGTCGCGAACACGCGCCGGACATCTGGGACCTGGCCGCGGCGTTGCACGCCAGCCTCGATGAGCTCATCGCGGCGATCGCGGAGCCACTTCCACCCGATCAGACTCGTTGAGCGATTCGCCGACGTCGGCATCGGACGTGATTCCGAACGCGTCCTCGACGGGCGTCGGTGCGCCGAGCCCCGCAGCCTCCATGAGC
>CAZLEC010000533.1:0-3642 GCA_964558245.1 uncultured Burkholderiales bacterium
TCGGCCTGGCGGACCCCGGCGTAGAGGAGGCCGTCGGCCACGTTGTCGAGCACGCTTTGGTGTTCGGCCAAGAAGAACTGTTGGAACACGAAGCCGATCCTGGTCGCGCGTAGGGCGGCCAGCTCTCGGTCGGAGAGCCGGGCGATGTCGAAGCCGGTGATCCGCACATGCCCGGAGCTGGGCCGGTCAAGGCTGCCCATCAGGTGCAACAGAGTGGTCTTGCCCGATCCCGACGGGCCCACAATGGCCACGAGTTCGCCCTGCGCAACGGTAAAGGAGACACCCCGCAGGGCGGTCACCGGCGGCTCGCTCGGGTAGACCTTGGTCACCTGGTCCACCTCGAGCACCGGCCGGCCGTCACATTCGGCGGGGACCAGACCGGGGTCGCCGAAGCCGCGCGTCGTCGGCGTGATGGGGGCGTCGATGGTCATAGGTTCGGCACAACGATCTGCTGGCCGGCGGCCACGTTGGTCCCGGTGACCTGGACCAAGCCGTCGGCGTCGTCGAACAGACCGAGGGAGACGTCCACGAGCTGGCGGATGCCGTTTGCTCTGACAACCTCGACCGCGTAGCCGCCGTCTGCCTTTGCCAGCAAGGCGTCAACGGGCACCACAAATGCGTTGGTGACGGTACCGGTGGTGATCGTCACGCCGACCGCGGCCTCATCCCAAATCCCGGTCGCGGCCGAGTCGGTCGGGGTCACGAGCACCGTGATCGTGGGCGAGCTGCCCGAACTCCCCGACGCAGTCGTCGCTACGGTGCCCACCGACGTGATCACCCCCGGGGTGGTGTGATTGTCGGGCAAGGTGATGGTTACCTTGTCGCCAACTGCCACCTCGATCTGCTGGTCGGCGCCGAGGGCAATACTGACCTGGCGGGTGGTCGAGGTGGCGGAGAGCACCGGCTGGCCCGGCTGGGCTGGGGCACCGAGAGTGGCCGACACCGAGGTGACCCGGATTGCGGTGGGTTCGAATACTGCCTGACCCAGTGAGAGGGTGCCGTTCTGGGTCACCCCGAGCTTCGCTTGTAGTTTCTCTACCCCCACCTCGGTCCGGTAGGTGAAGTCATCCGAGTGGGGGCTCAGCTGAGTGCTGGTCGCGTAGCCGAGCGCGACGAGATCGGCGTTGAGCTCTTCCACGTCCGCTCCGGTCATGCCCTCCGACAGCGAGCGGTAGGCGGGGGTCGAACCGTAAAGGAGGACGACGGGTACGCCGCTTACCTCGTAGAGCACCTGACCCTGGGATGCAACCTTGCCGACCGGCGGCAGCGCAGTGAGCGTCCCCTGCGACTGGTTCACCACCGAATAACTGCCGGCGTAGCCCAAGGTTGCCGACTCCTGGGTCTGGGAGGAGAGGTCCTGGCGGCTCACGGCGATGGTTGATGTCGAGTCGGCATTGTCGACCACACCCTTGACCCGGACGGGCTTGGCGAAGGGGTCCACGAAGACCGCGGCCGCCACCGCCATCACCAGGACACTGACGAGCGCGGTCCAGCGGAGGGGGTGCCGGCGCCACCGGCCAGCGTTCTCGCTATGGGCCGTCGCGGTCGCCGCCGATGCCGAAGACGTGGCGCTCATGCTTGGCGCGTTCGCGGGGAGCTCTCCGACGCGGCCTTGGTTGGTTCTCCGCCGCTGTAGATCGGCTCGGAGACGATGCTGGTGACCGCGAACCGCGCGAAGCGCCTGTTGAGCGAACGGCCACCGCAGCCAATGCACTCAGTGTTCATCCCTTTGGTATCCGTGGCGGAGAAGTTTGGGACCAGATGAAGGTGCCTGCCCTCGGAGCATTCAAGAACAGGAGCCGGAGCCTGAGCGGCGCTCACATTGCCACCACGCGGGCGTTCACATTGATTGGGATCGGTCTTGTTCGTGGCGGTCGTTCGTCCAGCACTTGCGACTCCTTCGTTGGCGGGCTGTGCCCAAGGCAGTCGTACGAGTTCGGCCGACCGGGTCAGCAGAAGTCGGGGGCACCAAGAGCGTGCTCATCGACCGCTCATGCCTCGCTGCTGTGCAGCGACGAGCGGCGCAAAACGCACCCGCGAATCGGCAGCACTCCGACCCCGACGTCGAAAAGGCTCGTAGGAATCGGTCCTCGAAACACCTAGCGGGACTCGGGTATCGAGGCGGCGCTAATCGTGGTTGACCCGGTCGTCATCCCGGTACCGCTTCAACCGAGCCGGACGGTTGCAGTGACTGGCAGGACTGGTTAGCGGTCTGGAATGCGGACGAGCTGGAGTCGAACTTGGCGCTATCAAAGGCGCCCTGAGCATTGGGGTCGGGGAAACTGGGGACGCCGTGGGTGCGCATGCACCGCGCCCACTTCACCTCCGCAGCGAGCTTCTGAGCAGACACCTGCGAAGGCTGTACGCCGCCAGGCTTCAATGACCCGCATGCCTGATCAGCTGCCTGGTACGTCGGACTCTTCTGATTGAAGGTGCCTTGGAACGTCACGCCGCCGCCCGAGTCAAGTGTGGGGTCAGGGAAGTTCGAGACGCCGTGGCTGCGCATGCAGCGCGTATAAGCGACCCCCTGGGCAACTTGGCCGCCCGACGAGGTGGTCGATGCCGAACCAGTGGCCGCGGGGTTGCTCGAGCCGCCGCAACCAGCTGCCAGGACCCCGACACCAAGCAACGCCGTGATCGCCACCATCCACTTGATCGCAAGTAACCGGCGCCAACGTGGCCGGCCATGCAGATGCTCAGCATGGTTTTCAAGGCTGGGCGTGTTCGTCATCTTTGGCTCCAATGCGTTTGCGGATCGTCTCGGTGGTTGTGCGCCAAAGCCCCTGACGCGGGCCGTTGGAAGGTGTCGAAGATCGGCAATTCCAACGTCATGTCATCCGCCCTCCGATTGGAGCACCGCAGCGACGGGTCGATGTGCGCCGATGCGGATTGGGATGGCAGTGAGCACGGCAATGACGAGCACCGTTACGCCGACCATTGCCACAAGCGACAACGCAGAGGGGAGCGTCGTGGCCCCGCCACCGCTCCTGGCGACGTCGTAGATGCCAATCCCGCCTGGGATGCCGAGCAATGCTCCGAGGAGTGCCGGCGGCAGGAAGGCCACGGACAGGCCGGCGGTGATTTGCTCCGGCGTAGCTCCGAGCGCTCGGGCGAGCGATGCGGGGTGCCGTGCTTCGAGCGCCGTCGTCCAGGCGATGAAGATGGCGTTGACGGCGGCCAAGACGATGAGCATGACCGAGATGATGGTGGTCGCCTGGATCACCTGGGGACCGAGAGACGAAGGCGCGGATGTCGCGTGGACGATCAGCACGGCGACGAGACCGCTCGTCGTTACGGCGACGCTGAACACACTCAGCAGCAATCGTCGAGGCCGGCGAACCGCAAGTCGAGCGCCGAGGAGAAGCGGTGCCGGCAGGTGTGCCGACAAGCGAATCACGGTTGCACTGCGCCGGGGCGGCCGGGCCGAATCCTCGAGCGCCGCGACCGTGCTTTGGCGCGCGGCACGAACGGCGGGCACGAACGTCGCCACGATCGCAACCGCGATCGCCACGGCGACCACCGCGACGACCGTGGCGCCGCTGAGCGACGGAGCGCTCGGGGCACCGAGGAGGCCGGCTCCCGGTCTGTCGATCAGCGGCGCCACCAGCTTCGACGCATCGTCCGGCTTGCCGAGATCGAGCA
>CAZLEC010000534.1:0-3635 GCA_964558245.1 uncultured Burkholderiales bacterium
GACCGCGCATGCCCGGCGACCGAGACGTCTTTCGCGCGCCCAACGGCACGCACGACGTGCTCCCGCCGGAGTCGGATCGCTGGCAGGCGTTGGTCGCTGCGTTCGCGATGCGGGCCCGCCGCGCCGGCTTCGGTCTGCTCGTGACGCCGATCTTCGAGCACGTCGAGGTGGTGCAGAAGCTCGGCAGCACCACCGACGCCGTGCGCAAGGAGATGTACGACTTCCCCGACAAGGGTGGCCGGCAGCTCGCGCTCCGCGCTGACGGCACCGCGTCGGTCGCTCGCGCGTTCGCGCAACACCAACCGGTGACGCCGTGGAAGGTCTGGTACGTCGCGCCGAACTTCCGTTACGAGCGACCGCAGAAGGGCCGGTACCGCCAGCACTGGCAGGTGGGCGTCGAGGTGCTGGGTGTCGACGACGCGACGGTCGACGTCGAGGTCATGGCGCTCGCGCACGACTTCTACCGGCAGGATCTCGGTCTTCGCCGGCTGCGGCTGCTGATCAACTCGATGGGCGATGCCGAGACGCGGAGTCGCTACCGCGAGGTGCTCCTGGCCCACTGGCGCAAGCACGCCGACCTCTTGGGCGACGAGATCGCGCGGGCCGAGGCGAATCCGCTGCGGATCCTCGATTCCAAGCGTGACGACTGGCAGGAGATGATCGCGACCGCGCCCCAGATCGCCGACTACCTCACCGACGCGTCGGCGGCCGACTTCGAGACCGTGCAGGGAGGCTTGCGCGCGCTCGGGATCGACTTCGAGATCGCGCCGCGCCTGGTGCGCGGGCTCGACTACTACACCGGCACGACGTTCGAATTCCAGAGCGACGCGCTCGACGCCGCCCAGAACGCGATCGGCGGCGGCGGCCGTTACGACGGTCTCGTCGAGCAGATGGGCGGCAAGCCGACCCCCGGGATCGGCTTCGGGATCGGGATCGAACGGGTGCTGATCGTGTGCGAGGAAGAGGGCGTGTTCGGTGCGCCCGCGTCGTCGGTCGACGTGTTCGTCATCGACACCGTCGGCGGGCTCGCGAGCTTGCCGCTGCTCGCCGAGTTGCGAGCGGCCGGATTGTCCGCAGATCGCGCGTACGGCAACCGATCGATGAAGAAGCAGTGGGGCGCGGCCGATCGGGTGGGGGCGCGCTGGGGCGTGATGCTCGCGCCCCGTGAGAGCGCCGAAGGCAACGTCGTGGTGAAGGATCTCCAGAGTGGTGAGCAAGCCGACGTGAGGCGCGACGAGGTCGCGGCGTGGCTACGAACGAGAGAGGACGCGACCTCAACATGATGCGTACGCATCGAGCGGGTGATCTGCGCGCCGAGCATGTCGGCACCGACGTCGTGGTGTGCGGCTGGGTCGCGCATCGTCGCGATCACGGTGGAGTCGTGTTCCTCGACGTGCGCGACGCGGCCGGCCTCGTGCAGATCGTGGTCGATCCCGAGCAGGCGGGATGCGAGGCCGCGCACCGCGTGCGCAACGAGTGGGTGCTGCGGGTCGAGGGCGCGGTTCGGCCCCGACCCGACGGCACCGTCAACGCCGACCTCCCGACCGGAGAGATCGAAGTGGCCGCGACTTCGGTCGACGTGCTCAACGAGGCCGAACCGCCGCCGTTCCCCCTCGACGAGCGCGCCGACATCGACGAAGTGCTCCGGCTCCGTCACCGGTACCTCGACCTCCGCCGCGCGCCCATGCAGCGCAACCTCCGCGTGCGCGCCGACGTCAACCGCGCGTTGCGGGAGGCGATGCGCGCGCAAGACTTCGTCGAGATCGAGACGCCGATGCTCATCGCGTCGACTCCCGAGGGTGCGCGCGACTTCGTGGTGCCTTCGCGACTGCGTCCCGGGTCGTTCTACGCGTTGCCCCAGAGTCCGCAGCTGTTCAAGCAGCTCCTCATGGTCGGTGGACTCGACCGGTACTTCCAGATCGCCCGGTGCCTCCGAGACGAAGACCTGCGCGCCGACCGCCAGTTCGAGTTCATGCAGCTCGACGTCGAGATGAGCTTCGCCGACCAGGAAGACGTGCTCGCCGCCGTGTCCGACGCGGTGTTGGCCGCGGCTTCCGCGGTGCGGCCCGACGACGCGCCGACCTCGGTGTCGCGCATGACGTGGATCGACGCGATGGAGCGATACGGCTCCGACAAGCCCGACACCCGTTTCGGCATGGAGCTGGTGGAGTTGACCGAGGTGTTCGAAGCGACCGAGTTCCGCGCGTTCGCGGGCGCGGAAGCGGTCAAGGGGATCTGCGTGGGCGGCGAAGGCGACATCGGTCGCTCGAAGCTCGACGCGCTGACCGAACGCGCGAAATCGTTGGGCGCGCCGGGCCTGGTCTGGATGCGCGTGCGGGAGGGGAGTGCGCTCGAGTCGCCGGTGGTGAAGTTCCTGTCGGAGGCGGAGCAGCTCGGCATCGTCGACGCGCTGGCTGCCCGGCCGGGCGATCTGGTGCTCTTGGCGGCCGGTGAGCGGGCGATGGCTCGTCACGTGCTCGGCCAGCTCCGACTCGACCTCGGCCGCCCGCCCGTGTCGGAAGGGCTCGTGTTCTCCTGGATCGTCGATTTTCCCTTGTTCGAAGGGCTCGACGACGACGGCCGGCCGATGCCCGCGCACCACGCGTTCACCGCGCCGCACCCCGAGGATGTCGACCGGCTCGAGTCCGACCCGCTCTCGGTCCGTTCGCGTTCCTACGATCTCGTGCTCAACGGGTGGGAGCTCGGTTCGGGCAGCGTGCGAATCCACCGGCCCGACATGCAACAGCGGATCTTCTCGCTCCTCGGCATCGCGCCCGACGAAGCGCAGAAGCGATTCGGCTTCCTGCTCGACGCGTTCCGCTTCGGCGCCCCGCCCCACGCCGGCTTCGCGGTCGGCATCGACCGTCTCGCCGCGATCCTCGCCCGCGAGGAGAACATCCGCGAGGTGATCGCGTTCCCGAAGACGCAGTCGGGCGTCGACCCCCTCACGAACGCCCCCCTGCCGATCGACGAACGACAGCTCAAAGAGCTCGGCCTCCGCGTCATCCCCGACAAGTAGCGCCGCGTCGCCAACTGCGCCATCAGTTGGTGCAGTCGGGGGTGTCATAGCGACGCGAACAGCACCATCAGTTGGTGTCGCAGGCGACACGTATCGTGCGCGCCATGGCACGGACGCTCACTTCAATCGATGATCTCGCGCGTGTGCAGCTATCGCTGGTGACGCGACAACAACTTTTCGACGCGGGATTCACTCCCTCGAGTGTCGCGTCGCTCTTGCGCTCCCGGGCTCTCCGACCGGTGCAGCCAAGGGTTTACGCCACGGTCGGGTCGATACGCGATTGGCAACAGGAGCTGATGGCCTCGGTGCTGGTAGCCGGCGAAGGCGCGGTGGCGTCGCACGCCGCAGCGGCGCGACTTTGGGCCTACGTCCACAGACCCGAGGACCGGGTCGATGTTCTTAGAAGGAGTGACTTCGCCAGCCGCCGGCGAGGCGTGCACCGCACGACGATCCTTCCCGACGAGGACGTTTCCGTGCGCTCCGGCATTCCCTGCACGAGCTTCGAGCGCACGCTTTGCGACTGCACGACGCTGCTCTCGCCGTTTCAACTCGGCCGCGTGCTGGACGATGGACTGCGGCGGGGGGAGGCATCCCTGAACCGGCTGCAGAGGTGCGC
>CAZLEC010000535.1:0-3634 GCA_964558245.1 uncultured Burkholderiales bacterium
CTCTGGGGCGTGTTGAATATCTTCCCCAGCTTCACCGTGGCGGTTGCGTTGTACCTCGCGCTCCTCGTCGCGTCGTGCTGCCTGACCGTCGGGTACCGCACGAGGCTGGCCAGCGTCGTCGTGTTCGTCGCGGTGGTCTCGTTCGAGAATCGTGCGCCGTCGATCTGGAACTCCGGCGACGGACTCTTACGGATTGTGTGTTTCTTTCTGATGTTCGCGCCGGCGGGCGCAGCACTTTCGGTCGACCGGTGGCGGACGGCGCGGGACCGTTTCTGGGAGTTCCCGGCGCGTGCGCCCTGGGCGCTACGCCTCGTGCAGATCCAGGTCAGCGTCGTGTATCTCAGCACGGTGTGGTTCAAACTCCACGGCACCGACTGGCTGCACGGCACGGCCGTCTCCTACGCGGCGCGGCTGGAAGACTTTCAGCGCTACGCGATGCCGAGCATTCTCAGCCACTCTTTGCTCTTCAGCACTGTCATGACCTACTGGACGCTTGCTATCGAGCTCATGCTCGGCATCCTCGTTTGGAACCGAGCCGCCCGGCCGTACGTGCTCGCGCTCGGAGCCGGGATGCACCTCTTCATCAGCCTGAGCATGCGCCTCGGGTTCTTCAGCGAGACGATGGTTGCTACATACCTCACCTTCCTTTCGCCGGCCGCCGCAACCGCCGTAGTGCTCGCCGTGCGCCGCCGGCTGAACGCAGCCGGAGCCCGCATGCGCGATCCGCAGTGGATATCGGCGCTGCGGCCGCATCGCGAGCGAGAATGGAGCGAACCCGCATAATGCGGCCTGCTCCTCGGCGGACGTGACGACGTAGCCCTTCAGCGGCGGTCCGTCGGTCGGCTTGGGCCTTTTCACGACACGACGGTCGGGTCGGCGAAGAACGATCTGTCCCGCGTCGTTGGGGGGGGCTGGTCCCCGGTCTCGCACACGTGGATGCCCTCGAGGCCGCCGTCACGCTGGTGACGCGCTGCTGACGCGCGAGAGGTGGACGATGCCTCCGACGCAGGTCGCCGGGCACGACGGGGCGGCCGGATCTCCCTGGGAGACTGCCATGAAGGGTCGCGCCGGCGAGCGGAACCAGGTACGCCGTGGGAGCTTCGGTAGCGGGCTCCTCGCGAATCGTTCGAGTCTCGAGCGCCAGGGAAGCGGGTCATGCGGGACGCTGGGCGAGGTCGACGGACCGACCCGAACGAACGGCGCGCACGCGCCGGCCCACTCGTGGGAGATATTGACGCGACAGGCGCAAGCTCGCCCGGTGCTCGCGGCCGAAGCCTTGTCGTCCCTCGGCGACGCGGTGTTCTGGGTGGGCCTGCTCGTATGGTTGCTCGGCCGAACGAACGGTACGGCGCTCATCGCGCTTGCCGCTGTCGCGCGCCTTGGGCCTCGCGCGGCGTTCGGCGCGGCGGGCGGCGTCCTTGCCGACCGATTCGATCGGAGGGTGCTGCTGGTCAGCCTTGACCTCGCCCGAGCGGTACTCATGGCGGCGACGGTGTGGCTCGTAGCCGTCGGCGGTTCTCCCGCGTTCGTCATCGCATTGGTGTTCCTGACGTATGTGCTGGCCACGCCATACCGCCCTACGTTCACGGCTGGAATTCCGTTGGTCGTCGGCGAGCGCGACGCAGTTGCCGCGAACGCGCTGCTGCGCTCTGTCCGGCAGGTTGCCACGTTCCTCGGCCCGTTGCTCGGCTCAGCGGTCCTGTGGATATCGGCGCCGCAATGGGCCTTCGCCGTCAACGCGATGACGTTCGTGCTCTCGGCGTTGCTCCTCGCCGGGGTTCCGCGCTTGCGCGGCGCGCCGCACTCCGCGCCCAACATCCTTGGCGTGAGCGCGTCATGGCGACGCGATCTGCGAGAGGGTGTCGACGCCGTTGTGCACCAGAGCGGGCTCGCAGTCATGATGTGGCTGATCTTCGTGTTCAGCATGGCGCGCGGCTTCGAGCTCGTGATGCTCGTGCTGGTCGCGCGAGATCGTCTCGGTCTCGGTGCCGAAGGTGTCGGCGTGCTCAGCGCCGCGATTGCGGTAGGCGCCATCGTCGCGATCCCCCTTATCGGACGCACGATCGCGGCCGACCGTCCGACGCTCGGCGTTGTCGTCTCGCTGGCCCTGAGCTCGGTGCCGCTCGCGCTGCTCAGCTTCATGAGGAGCCCCGGCTTGTCCTGTGTGGTGCTCATACCGGTCGGTGTCGGCATCGTGACGTTCGAGGTGCTCGCAGTGTCGCTCGTTCAGCGGCTCAGCCAGCTGCAGGTGCTCGGTCGGGTCTACGGGATCGAGAGCATGATGGTGAACGGAGGCAAGCTCGCGGGATCGCTGCTGGGGCCGCTGCTCGTCGCCGTCTTCTCCCTTCGAGCATCCCTTCTCGTCGCCGCACTCATCGTCATCGTCTCGGCCGCGTTCGCCGTCCCAGCACTCTCGCGGGTGTCTCGCGTTGCCCGAGCGCGACGACAAGCCCTGGAACCGACCGTCGAGCTGCTCGCACGCGTCAAACTGTTCGACGGCGCGTCACGGCTCGCACTCGAGCGCCTGGCCGGCACGATGCAGGTGAGAAGCGTGCCGCGAGGCGAGATCGTGATCGCGGAAGGCGACGCTCCCGACTATCTGTACGTCGTACTGTCGGGACACCTCAGCGTGAGCAAGCACGGCGAGCACGTCGCGACGCTCGCTGCGGACGACTGGTTCGGCGAGATCGGCCTCTTGCAACGCGTTCCGCGCACGGCCACAGTACGGACCGCCAGTGCCGCGGAGCTGTGGCAAATCCAAGGCGCGGAGTTCCTCGCCGCGCTGAACGAATCGGCGATTCCACCGGCCGCCCTTCTCGATGGTGTCTCGGCTCGGCTCGCACAACTCGACGCTGTCGAGCCGCCGCCGCCGAGTCTGCCCGCGCTCGTTGTCGCCGTCAGGCCGCTCCGATCGGCGCGCGGATAGATGTGGTCTCGCGACGACCGCGTCGATTCTGACCTGAACGCGTGCGGATCGGGCTGCAGGTCGCCGAGGCCGAGGAACGCGACGGCGACTATTTCGGACCGCAGTCAACCAAACAACACGCGTTGGGTGTCGCGCACGGCGGTCAGCTGTTTCTGACGGCAGCGGTGAGTGCGTCGGCGGCGAGCGTCCCGCTTATGATTTCCTCGGCAGTTTGGCGGAGGAGGCGGTGGTGGTTGCGGGCGTAGCCGCGCAAGAGCACGAAGGCGTCATCGACGCTGACGTGGCCGTGTTCGGCGACAATGCCCTTCGCTTGTTCTATTACGACGCGCGATTCGAGGGCGCTCTGAAGTTGGGAGAGGACGACGTGTCCTTGGCTCAGGGCGCGTTCGTGCAGGATGCTGATCGTGGCGATGTCGGCAAGCGCCTGGGCGACTTGTTGGTTTTGCGGACTGAGCGGTTGTGAAGTCGTTGAGAACATGTTGAGGGCGCCGATCACGTCGGTCCGGAGTCGCAGAGGAATCGCTGACACCGACTGAAATCCGACCTCGCGGGCGTGAGGAGCAAAGCGAGGCCACCGCGCATTCGCGTCGTCTGCCATGGCGGCGTGAATCGGAGTTCCCGTCCGGTATGCGTCCAGGCACGGTCCCTCGTCGTGTTGCAGCTCGAAGAGTTCGATGAGGTGCATGCGTTCGCTCGAGGACGCGATGT
>CAZLEC010000536.1:0-3623 GCA_964558245.1 uncultured Burkholderiales bacterium
TGTCGGCAGCCGACACGGCGTCGGCCCGGCCGGCCCACTCGACCGCGACACCGCCGGCGAGCGCAGCCGCCGCGGCGGCCGCGTCCGCCTTCCGGGCGGCAACCTCCACCCGGGCCCCGGCGCCCGCGAGCGCGCGTGCCACGGCTCGGGCCGCACCGCCGCCGCCGAGCACGACCGCGGCGGTCCCCTTCACTTCCACGCCCGCCTCGGCCAACGACCGCAGGAAGCCGTCGCCGTCGGTCGAGTCGCCCGCGCAACTGCCGTCGGCGCGCACCGTCACCGTGTTGACGCTGCGCAGATCGGCCGCGCCGGGCGAGAGCTCGTCGCAGAGCCCGGCCATCGCGGTCTTGTGCGGCATCGTGACCGACAGGCCGACGAAGCCGAGCACACGAGCAGCGTTGAGCGCGGCCGCGGCCCCTCCGTCGGGAACCTCGAACGCGGCGAACAGCCAGTCGAGATCGAGCGCGCGGTACGCCGCGTTGTGCAGCCGGGGCGACAACGAGTGGCGCACCGGATCGCCGATCACGCCGGCGACCCGCGTCGCGCCCGTGATCACAGCAGGCCGGCCTTCTTGGCCTGGTCGATGTTCTGCTGCTGTTGCGCCAGCGTCGACGCGAACGCGTGGTGGCCGTCCTTGCCGGCCAGCACGTAATAGAGGTAGGTCGTGTGCGCGGGGTTCATCGCGGCGAGCAGCGACGCGTCACTCACCGACCCGATGGGCGTGGGCGGCAGGCCCGCGTGGAGGTAGGTGTTGTACGGGGAAGCGATCGACTGGAGGTCGTTCGGAGTGAGCTTGCGGTCGGCGGGCTTGCCGCGCGCGTAGATCACCGTGGAATCGATCTGCAGCTTCATGTTCTGGCGGAGCCGGTTGTAGATCACCGAGGCGATGAGCGGCCGGTCCTGCGGGACCTTGGCTTCCGCCTCGATCATCGACGCCACGACGACGATCTGGTACGCGGTGTAGCCGTCGACGTTCGCGGTCGCGAGGCCCAATCGCTTCGCCCGCGTGTCGAAGGTGTGCACCATCGTCTGCAGGATCGAGATCTCGTCCTGCGAGTTCGAGATCTTGTACGTGTCGGGCCGCACGAGCCCCTCGAGGTTGGTCACGCCCGCGGGCTCGAAGTCGGATCGCACCGCGTTGTTGCGGGCCGCCTGCATGAACACGGTCGCGCTGCGCGTCGGCAACTTGCCGACCCGGGCCGCGATCTGCTGGAGCCAGAGGCCGGGAGTGATCTTCAGCACCTGGTAGTTGATCCGCGGGCCGCGCTTCAGCGCGGTCACGGCGTCGCGGACGCCGAGCTTGGTGTGGAGGTCGTAGGTGCCGGCCTGGAAGGAGTTGTCGCCGTTGAAGCGGGCGTAAATGTTGAACACCAGCGACGAGCCGATGATGTGGTCCTTCGTCAGCTCCTCGCCGATGCGGGGCACTCCCCACCCGGGCAGGATCTTCACCTGGACCTCGGCGCCGGGCGTGCCGTGCGTGTCGAGCTCCCAGAGGAACCACGTGACGCCGGTGCCGAGCACGAGGAACGGGACGAGCACGACCCCGACGATGACGGCCGTGAACCGGCCCCGGCGGCGGGCGCGGCGGACCCGCCGGCGCCGGTTGCTCCGGCCCTCGCTCTGTGCGACGTCCTCTCCGGTGATCATCGACTCGTTGCCCGCGGGAAGGACTCCAGCCACGACTGCAGCATCACCGCGGCCGCGATCTTGTCGACGACCGCGGCGCGATCGGCGCGGCGGACGCGCGCCTCGTCGAGGCTGCGCTCGGCGGTGACCGTCGTGAGGCGCTCGTCGTGCGCGACGACGTCGACACCCGCACCCACGACTTCCTTCAACTCCTCGATCTCGGCAATGGCGGCACGCGCGGCAGGGCCCTTGGCTCCCGAGAGCGAGAGCGGGAGGCCGACGACGATCGTCGTCACCTCTTGCTCGCCCGCGATCTTCGCGATCGCCCGGTGATCCGCGCGGTGGTCACGACTCCGCGCCAACACCGAGTACGGCGACGCCACCGTTCGTGTCGGGTCCGAGAGTGCGAGCCCGATGCGCACCGAGCCGAGATCGACACCGAGCACCCGGCCCGCGAGCGCGCCGACCGACCCGCCGCCAGTGGGTGCGCTGCCCATCGCGACGCTCATTGCCCCCACGTCGGGGACTGCTCGCGCACGAGTCGCAGCGATTCGTCGAGACCGTCGGCGTTCCCGCCGCCGCCGACGACCGCATCGCTGCCCTTGCCCACGCCGCCGCCGAGCGCGCGCGCCGCGGGCCGCGCGATCGCGTCGGCCGAGATGCCGCGTTCGTTGAGGTCCTTGCTCACCGCCACCGCGATCCCGGCCTTGACGCCGTCGGGACCGGTCCCGGCGAG
Organism: uncultured Burkholderiales bacterium; assembly: GCA_964558245.1. Taxonomy (GTDB): domain Bacteria; phylum Actinomycetota; class Acidimicrobiia; order IMCC26256; family PALSA-610; genus JBBQER01. The sequence goes on from CAZLEC010000536.1 coordinate 2,363, forward strand.
CGCGACGACACCCGAGCCCAACACCCGGACCGTCTCTTGCGCGAGCCGCCGGAGGTCGACGTTGTCGAGGCCGTCGCGGCGCGCGATCACCGCGCCGTCGACCGCCTGCGCCGCGAGCGCCGCTGCTTCGCCCTGCGCGTCCTTGGCCTTGAATCGCTGCAATTCGTCCTGGAGCGTGCGGACCTGCTCCGACAGTCGCTCGATCTTGTCGGGGATCTCCTTGGGCGACGCGCGCAACAGCGCAGCGGCCCGTCGCAACAATGCCTCTTCCTGCTCCACGTAGGAGAGCGCGCCGTCGCCCGTGACGGCTTCGATCCGGCGCAGGTTCGAGCCGATCGAGCTCTCGCTCACGATCTTGATCGGTCCGATGAAGCCCAGCGCGTACACGTGCGTGCCGCCGCAGAGCTCGGTCGACGGGCCGGCTTCGAGCACCCGCACGATCTCGCCGTACTTCTCGCCGAAGAAGGCGATCGCACCGATGCGCTCGGCCTCGGCCTTCGTCGTCTCGTAATGGCGAACCGGCGCGTCGGAGATCACCTGCTCGTTGGCGAGGCGCTCCACCTGCGCGAGCTGTTCGGGCGTGACGGCGTCGTGGTGACTGAAGTCGAAGCGCAACCGGTCGGGGGAGACCATCGAACCGGCCTGTTGCACGTGCATGCCGAGCACCTCGCGCAACGCCCAGTGGAGGATGTGCGTCGCGGTGTGATTCCGGCGGATCCGGTCGCGGCGCACGGCATCGATCGCGGCCACGGTCTCGTCGCCGTCGTGGACGACGCCGCTTCGCACGACGCATTCGTGGACGACCAGTGCACCGGCCACTCCGTAGCGGGTGTCGCGAACGTCGATCAGCGATTCGGCCCCGCCCGCGCCCGCGACGACGGAGATCGTGCCGGTGTCGCCGACCTGGCCGCCCGACTCCGCGTAGAACGGCGTGCGGTCGAGCACGACCTCGACCGTGGTGCCCTCCCCCGCCTCGTCGGCCCGTACGCCGTCGACGAGCAGGGCGACGACGTTGGCCTTGCTGACGAGCTCCTGGCGCCCGGTGAACTCGGTCGCGCCGAACTCCTCGAGCAGCTCGCGCCACACTGGGTTGTCGCCCGCGGCCGCGCCGGCTTCGTCGGCCGCGGCGCGGGCCCGCGCCCGCTGTTGGGCCATGCGCTGCTCGAAGTCGTCGAGGTCGACCGCACGCTCTCGCTCACCGGCGATCTCGCGCGTGAGATCGATCGGGAACCCCAACGTGTCGTGCAGGAAGAACGCGTCG
>CAZLEC010000537.1:0-3619 GCA_964558245.1 uncultured Burkholderiales bacterium
GCAGCTCCAACCGGGCGAGGGCCTGGCCCAGGCAGAAGTGCGAACCGAAGCCGAAGGCCACGTGCTCGTTCGGTTGGCGCTCGACGTCGAAACGGAACGGATCGTCGAACTTCGTCTCGTCGCGGTTGGCCGACTCGTAGAGCAGCATGCACTTCTGGCCTTCGAGGAGCTTCTCGCCCAGGAACTCGGTGTCGTGCGTCACCGTGCGGCACATGTTCTTGATCGGGCTCACCCAGCGGAGCATCTCCTCGACCGCGGTCGGGATCTTGCCGGGATCGTCGAGGAGGAGCCGGCGCTGCTCGGGGTGCAGGAGCAGCTGCTCCATGCCGCCGCTGATCACGTGACGTGAAGTCTCGTCGCCACCCACGAGGATGAGCAGCGACTCGTGCAGCACCGCGTCGGGCTCGAGGCGGTCGCCGTCGACCTCGGCGTGCACGAGGACGCTCATGAGGTCGTCGGTGGGGTGCTCCTGGCGCTGCGCGACCGCATGCGTGCAGAAGGCCGTGTACTCCTCCATCGCGTGCATCGCGCCGAGGAATTGCTTCTCGGTCGCGCTCCCGCTCTGCGCGCTCACCATGTCGTCGGACCAGCGGAGGAGGTCGTCGCGGTCTTCGGGGTCGACGCCGAGCATGTCGCCGATCAGCACCATCGGCAGGGGGGCGGCGACGTCGCGCACGAAGTCGCACTCGCCCTGCTCGCTCACGCGGTCGATGATCGCGTCGCACTTGTCGCGGATGTAGCTCTCGCGGTCGCGTACGCGGCCGGGCGTGAAGCCGCGGTTCACGAGCTTGCGGCGCTTCCAGTGCTCGGGATCGTCCATGTCGATCATCATCGGGATCGGTCCCGAGTCGGGCCGGATCCCACCCGCGTTGGAGAACGTCGACGGATCCTTCGACGCGCCGAGCACGGCCGCGTAGCTCGCGAGCCCCCACACGTTGTGCGCGGCGTCGTAGTACACGGGCGCGTTGGCGCGCATCCAGCTGTAGGTCGGGTGCGGATCGCCGGCGTAGAACGCGCCGTCGAGCAGGTCGATGTCGGGAGCGGGAGAGTCGGCCATCGTGCCAGTGTTCCAGTTCGGGTCAGGACGCGGCGTCGCGCAGGACCTGATCGAGTGGGGGAAGGGCAACGTCCTTCGCGGAGAGTTGCGCCGGGTCGTCGAGATCGACCGGGAGCGGCCATTCGATGCCGAGCGCGGGATCGAGCGGGTTCACTGCGCTGCCGGCCATCCCCGGCGCCCACTCCTGGTCGAAGGTGTAGAGATACTGCGTGGTGCCCGGGCTCACCGACTGGAAGCCGTTGCACACGCCTTTGGGCACGAGCACCTGGGTGCCCTGGACGAGTCGCGCGGTCACCACGACCCCGCGTGAGGGAGAGTCCGATCGGGTGTCGACGTAGGCGCCGAACGCCTCGCCCGCGACGATCGCGACGAGCTTGAACATGTCTTCGCCGTGCAGTCCGCGAATCGCGCCCTGCTTGCTCTCGGTGATGTTCACCTGGAGCCACGGTCCGAGCGAGGTCAGCCCCGCATCCGCGAAGGCGCTCTCCCGATAGAACTCGCGCACGGTCCCGCGCTCGTCGCGGACTTCCTTCATCTCGATGATGTAGAGACCGTCGATCGCAGTCGGCGTCGCCGAGAACGGTCTCAAGCCGAGAGGGGCCGAAGCCATGGTGGATCGCTCGCTGCCGGGAGAGGTTGTGCCCGTGCTCATTTTGGCGGCATGCGAATGCCGGCGTCCATGCGGATGACTTCGCCGTTGAGGTAGTGGTTGCGCACCAGCTCGAGTGCGAGCGACGCGAAGTCGTCGGGGGTGCCGAGGCGTTTGGGGAACAGCACCGACTGCGCGAGCGCGGCGCGGGCGTCGCCGGGGAGCGTGCCGAGCAACGGCGTGTCGATGAGCCCCGGCGCGATCGTGCACACGCGGATACCGGCTGCCGACAGGTCGCGCGCGGCCGTGAGCGTGAGCGACGTGACGCCGCCCTTCGACGCGGAGTACGCGGCCTGACCGATCTGACCGTCGAACGCCGCGACCGACGCGGTGTTGACGATCACGCCGCGCTCGCCGTTGGCGTCGGGCTCGTTGGCCGACATGCCCGACGCCGCGAGCCGGAGCACGTTGAACGTGCCGACGAGGTTGATCTCGATGATCTGGCGGAACCGGCCGAGATCGTGCGGATCGCCGTTGCGATTGATCGTCCGCTCGGCCCAGCCCACTCCCGCGCAGTGGATGCACGTGCGCAGCGGCGCGAGCTCGGTGGCGGCCATCACCGCGGCGCGCACGGTCTCCTCGTCGGTGACGTCGGCGGTGCAGAAGAGTCCGCCGATGTCGGCCGCGACCGCCTCGCCTTTTACGGCATCGCGGTCGACCACCACCACGTGCGCGCCCTCGGCCGCGAGGCGCCGGCCGGTGGCCTCGCCCATGCCCGATGCTCCGCCGGTGACGATCGCTGAAGTGTTCTCGAGAGACGACATGGGGGAGCAATCTACGCGGGGTGGCCGTCTAATGCGGCTTCGACCTCCGGCCCTCGAGCGCCCGGGCAACTTATTGCCACGGTCCGGGCCTCCGGATCTGCGCCTGGCCGCGTCAGGCAGAATGCCGGTCGTGCCGATGGTCTCCTACCCCCGCCGGCTCGCCGACCTCGCCGCCGCCGATCCGGATCGCCCGGCGATCACCGACGAGTTCCGATCAGTGACCCGCGCCGAGCTCGAGCAGCTCGCGAGCGACACGGCCGAGGCGTTCGCGGCGCTCGGAGTCGGGCAACGCGACATCGTCGTGCTGGCCCTGCCCAACTGCGTCGAGTTCCTCGCCGCGATGATCGCGTCCTGGAAGGTCGGCGCGACACCCACACCCGTTTCGTCGCGTCTGCCGAAGCGCGAGCTCGACGGCATCGTCGAGCTCGCCGCGCCCGCACTCATCGTCGGCGTCGACCCGGCCGAGCACCCCGGCGTTCGCTGCCTGCCACGCGGGTGGACGCCCGACCCCGCGCCGCCGGGTGCGCGCGAGGTGCGGCTCGACACGGTGTCGGATCCGTGGAAGGGCATGACCTCGGGCGGGAGCACCGGCCGGCCGAAGTTGATCCTCAACACCGCGCCCGCGCTCATCGATCCCGACGCCAGCCCGCTGTTGAGGCTGAAGCCCGATGGGACGCTCATGATGCCGGGGCCGCTGTACCACAACGGCCCGTTCATGTGGTCGGTCACCGGTCTGCTCGCCGGCAACCACGTGATCCTCGGCGGCAAGTTCGACGCGCAGCGCACCCTGGAGCTCGTCGACCGGCACCGGCCCGAGACGATGTACGTCGTCCCGACGATGATGGCGCGCATCTCGAAGCTCCCCGACGACGTACGCGCGCGCTACGACGTGTCGTCGCTGAAGGTCGTGTGGCATCTCGGCGCGCCGTGCCCGCCGTGGTTGAAGGAGAAGTGGATCGAGTGGCTCGGTCCCGAAGCGATCTGGGAGCTCTACGCGGGCACCGAGGCGCAGGCGGCCACGATCATCACCGGTACCGACTGGCTCGCGCACCGCGGGTCGGTCGGTCGACCGCTCGCGGGTGAGATGAAGGTCGTGCGCGCCGACGGCACCGACGCCGATCCCGGTGAGATCGGCGAGATCTTCATGCG
>CAZLEC010000538.1:0-3618 GCA_964558245.1 uncultured Burkholderiales bacterium
TCGCCCGGAGTGGTCACCACCTACACCGACCCGAGCCTCCTGGCCCCGGGCGGCATCACGGCCGGACCCGACGGCGCGGTCTGGTTCACCAACAGCACGTCGATCGGCCGCATCAGCACCGCCGGCAAGATCACGCACTACCGGGGCACCGGCATCTCCGATCCGAGATCCATCGTCGCCGGCCCCGACGGCGCGTTGTGGTTCACGAACGAAGGCACCACCTCGCAGGGTTCCATCGGGCGGATCACGACCGCCGGCGTCGTCACCAACTTCGCCGACCCGACCATCTCCGCGCCGATCGGCATCACCGTCGGACCCGACGGCGCCTTGTGGTTCACGAACCTCGGCGACTTCAACGCCGGAGACCTGGGCTCGATCGGGCGGATCACGACCGCAGGGGCCGTCACCAACTATCGGGACCCGACGATCTCGGAGCCGATCGACATCACGTCCGGGTCCGACGGCGCGTTGTGGTTCACCAACGAGGGGACGAGCTCGATCGGGTCGATCGGACGCATCACGACCACCGGGACCGTCACCGATCACGCCGACGCGAACATCCGCCAACCCGGATTCATCGCGGCGGGACCCGACGGCGCGTTGTGGTTCACGAACGACACCGCGCAGCGCGCCTACTCGATCGGGCGGATCACCACCGACGGCACCGTCACGAAGTTCACCGATCCCAGCATCGACTTCCCGTTCGGCATCGCGGCCGGACCCGACGGCGCAATCTGGTTCGCCAACGCCAACGGTCGCTCGATCGGGCGGATCACCACCAGCGGAATCGTCACGAGCTATCGGGACCCGCGTGTCTCGGGTCCGCAAAGGATCGCCGCCGGTCCCGACGGATCCATGTGGTTCACGAACGCCGGCATCGATCCGGTCCCGACGTCGATCGGGCGGATCACGACGAGCGTCAACGCGACTCCGAGCTGGACGCTCACATCGATACCCAACGACACCGCACGCGACTTCACATTTATCAACGACATCTCCTGCGTGTCCGCCACTTCGTGCACGGCCGTCGGCTACTCCTTCGCCCCCGCCGGCCCGGCCGGGCGGAGCGTCGTCGAGTCGTGGAACGGCGTTGCCTGGTCGCGCGTCTCCAGCCCGAACCTCGGAACGATCGAGAGCTCCCTCTTCAGTGTCTCGTGTGTCTCGACCACCTCGTGCAAGGCGGTCGGGATCTACGTCGACAAAGCCAACCGGGCTCGTTCCCTCATCGAGTCGTGGAACGGCCACTCGTGGTCGGCGATCGCGGGCCCCAGCCCCGGAACGCTGACGAATCAGCTGCTCGGCGTGTCGTGCGTCTCGAGCACCTCGTGCCAGGCGGTCGGCTACTCCGGCAACGGCATCAACGCGCACCGCGCCGTCAACGAGCGGACACTCGCAATGTCGTGGAACGGCCACTCGTGGTCGATCGTGTCGAGCCCCAATCCCGGAACGGGCAACGCGCAACTCAACGGCGTGTCGTGTGTCTCCGCGACCTCGTGCACTGCAGTCGGCAACACGCGCACCTCGAGCGGCGGCGAGAACCGGACCCTCGCCGAATCGTGGAACGGCCACTCGTGGTCGTTCGTGTCCAGCCCCAACCGGGGCACGGTCGGTGCGCTCGCCGGCGTGTCGTGTGTCTCGAAGAACGCGTGTCAGGCCGTCGGCAACTTCATCACCACCAGCAACCCGAGCACGGCAACCTCGAGGCCGCTATCCGAGTCGTGGAACGGTCACGCGTGGTCGTTGCTCGCGAGCCCGGCACTGTCCGCCACGCTCGCGGATGTGTCGTGCACTTCGGTGAAGTCGTGCACAGCAGTCGGATCCGCCGGCCGCGTGACGCTGGCGGAGTCGTGGAACGGCGCGGCGTGGTCGGTCGTGGCGAGCCCGAACCAGGGAAACAACGACACGCTCAGCAGCAACGGGCTCTCCGGCGTCTCGTGCGTGTCGCCCACCTCGTGTCAGGCAGTCGGCACCTGGAACCAAGACGGCTTCGCGGAGGCCCTCGCCGAGTCGTTCGGGTAACGGGCGACGGAACCGGCGCGACCTTTGTAGCGTCGAAGTGGCATGACGCGAAAGGGCATTCTCGTTGTTCTCGGCCTCGTGGTCAGTCTCACGATCGCCGGTTGCGACAGCAGCAAGTCTCACGTTTCGCCACCCCATCGTGTGACCACCGGTTTGCGCGGCGTCGCCCTGGCCGAGTTGTCGTGCTCTCCGAAGCCCAAGGCGCCGAACCCGGGCGTGGTTGCGATTGGCGGAGTGCAAGCGTTCTTGCTGTGCCGGTCGGGCCCGCAGGGTGCTGCCCGGCCTCCGCTCACCGTGACGCCGAACGAACCGCAGTTCGAACGGCTGGTGCGCGCGCTGTCGGCGCCGAACGCACCGCCGACCACCGGCGCGTGCCCGGCCCTGGCCGAGGTGGAAATCGTGCTCCTCGCACGGACGAGCGCCGGCGCCTTCCAGGTTTCGATCCCGGTCGACGGTTGCGGCCTCTATCAAGCGGGCGCGGCCGCAGCCGTATACGGCTCGCCGGCCCCGCCCGCGTCGTGACGAACGACGGTCACAGCCCCGCGCAACCGATCGTCCGGCGCTTCAGTTGGTGATGTTCACGTGCACGATCCACGGCGGTGTGCACGGCACGCCTTTGCCGGTCGAGGGATCGCAGGTGCTCGTCGGCACGAACAGGTCGGCGTGTCCGGCGTGCCAGGCCCGGAACTCGTGAATCTCGGGGTCCGGGAACAGCACGCCGAGCACCGAGGAGTCGCTCGACGTCACCGGCAGCGCGGCGTATTGCTTGGCCCGGTGGAGGGGGCCGACCGTCAAGACGCTCCCCCGCCTCACTGAGATGGTGGTGCCGTTCGCCTCCTGCGGCACCGTACGCAGCACGCCTCCACTCGCGTCGGGCCCGTCGTACACGCACTGGAGCACGGGCCGGCTCGAGCACTTCGAGGTGTATCCCGAACCGGCCGGCGGTTCCGGCCTCGGCAGGGTGACGTCGGGCCCGAGCGGGTCGTGCGCGATGTGGGCGGGCAGGTTGAACGTCACGCCGGCGGCTTCCAGCGGGAGCGTCACCTGGCTCGGCGCCCCGCACGCCGCTCCGACCGGTCGCTCGACCACGACCGCCGCCGACCGGGCGTAACGGTCGACGCTGACGGGATTCGGCACTCCGTCGCACGGGAGCACCGTCGCCGAGATCTCTCCCGAGTAACCATTGGGAGACCGGGACACGAGCGTCCACGGAACCGACACCTGCTCCACGGGCACGATCACCGACCCGCCGGCACCGGGAGACTGCGCTTCGCGGTACAGCAGCGCGTCGGTTCCGGTCTTCGCGTCGACGACGAACACGTCGTAGTCGTAGCTCGGCGGCGACGGCGCGGCAGTGGTCGAGGTCGTTGCGCCGGGCGGACCGTGAGCCGGCCCGCCGCCGAAGATCTCGACCTCCTTCACCACGACGACCCACGCGAGCCGCTGCTGATACGGCGTGGCCTTCGGCATCTTGGGGTGCGTGTTCTGGTTCGTTTGCCCTTCGAGCGCCGACGGAATTCCGGCCGAGGCAACGAGCTGCGGTGACACGCTGACGCGCGCGTAACCGACAGCCGCCCCGCCGTACGACGACGCCAACTG
>CAZLEC010000539.1:0-3605 GCA_964558245.1 uncultured Burkholderiales bacterium
AGCACCAGGCGGGAACGTGCCGCATGGGCGACGATCCGGCGCGCTCGGTGACCGACGCGTGGGGGAGGGTGCACGGTCACGACAACCTGTGGGTCATGGACGCGTCCGTGCACGTGACGAACGGGCCCGTCAACCCGGTGCTCACGATTCTCGCGTTGGCGTTCCGATCCGCCGAGCAGCTCGCCCGCTCATAGCTCGCGGGCGCGATACGCGATCGGGCAGGGATCGGCGGCGCGCGCGACGCCACCGATCTGCTCCGCGACGGGGCGCAGCGCCGTGAACCGTGCCTCGAGCTCGTAGCGATCGGTCAGGCGCCGGACCGTGCGCGTGATCGCCGAGAGCGAGAATCGTCGGGCCGGGCACCGGTGCGCACCGTGACCGAAGGTGGTCACCGCTTCGCGGGCCGCGAGCGAGCCCTCGTCGCGCAGGCGGCTGCCCTCCCACCGATCGGGTTCGTACCGATCGAGCCCGGGGCCGGCACTCGTGTTCGTGAGCGCGAGCATCGTGGCAACCGTGACGCCGGGCGAGACCTGATAGCGCGTGGCGCCGTCGTCGAGCTCGAGCGCGGTCATGACGGTCCGGGACATCACCGAGCACTGCCCCATGCGGGTCGACTCGAGCGCGCAGCGATCCAGGAGCGAGGCGTCGCCGGCGGCGACCCGAGCCAGCGTCTCGGGATCGAGCACGAGTTGCGCCAGCGTCCAGCCGAGCGCGGCGAACAGGTTGGTCATGGTGGCGATGTGCAGCAACACCACATCGCGTGCGATGCCCTGGGTGCGTTCGGGCTCGGCGGTATCGGACCACCGGCGGGCGATCTCGTCGAGGAACCCGGCCTGCTCACGGTCGGCCGGGCGTGTCGCGGTCAGCAGCTCACCGACGGCCTTCTCGAATCGCGCGAGCGCAGCCCGCTCGGCTCGTTTGTCCGATGACGCGACAGCCGGCATCCGCGCCGGGTGCACGAACGCGTCGGCGCCGTCGAGCCGGTCGAGCTCGCCGGCCAGACGATCGAACCACGGCGCCTCGGCGGCGCGATCGCCGACCCAGCACGCGAGCCCCAGCCGGTGCCCTACGCGGCGGGCGAACGCGAACGCGTCGATCGTGCCCTGCGCGCCGAGCTCGGCGACCTCGAGGTCGAGCGCGTGATCGAGATGACCGAGATACGTCTCGACCTCCTGGGCGCCGAAGAGGTCGTGCGCGAGCGTTCGGACACCGGCGAACAGCTCCTCGGGCAGCTTGCGCACGAGCATGCGGTAGTCGGCCAGACCCTTGCTCGCGTCGCGCTCGGGCAGCGCGTAGAAGGCGCGCAACGCTTCCGGCGAGAACACGAAGAGGTAGCGGTCACGTCCCGACACGACCTCGAACGTGTCGCCGAGATCGGCCCGGGCTCGTTGCAGCGCGGCTACCGGGTCGGTGACGGTCGGATCGTCCCAAGGAAGTGCGAACGCGGCGCGCGGCGGCGACGGTGAGATCGCAAGGCGCTCCGGGTTGGGGCGAACCAAGGCTCAGCTCACCTCGCCCCGGTGGTGCTTGATCACCCAATGACGGCCGGGGTGATGGCTGAGCTGTTCGAGCGCGCTGATGACCGCATCGAGGTCGTACGCGACGCGCCGGTGCTCGACGCGGTAGCCGTCGTCGTCGGCATCGAGGATCACGTACGAAGCTCGGAGGTCGGGTGGAACCGGATTGCTGACGCTCCCGAGATTCACTGCTCGCACCGCGCCGACCACTCGATCGAACGGGCGGTGTGTGTGACCGGCGAACACGATGTCGGCGTCGCACCCGGCCAGCAGCTCGGCCAGCTCGGCGTCGGTCGCGCGGGGATCGATGCCGGGTCCGTCGTCGGAGCGCGGCGAGGCGTGCACGGCGAGCGCGCGCGTGCCGTCGGGAAGCGTTCTCCTGAAGTGAGTCGGCGGGGCGTCGAGCCACGGGACGAGGCCGGCGGCCGACATGCAGCCCGCAGTCCAGGCGAACGACCCCGCCACCTCCGTGATGACCGGAACGAGCGCGGGGTCGGCGATCGTCTCGGCAGTCGTCGGCGGTGGCCGATCTCCCGTCACGACGTAACGGTCCGTGTTGCCGCGCACCAAGGAAAGACCCGGGAGCGATGCCAACCGCTCGACGACACCGATCGGATCGTGCCCGAGCGCGACGAGATCGCCGAGTGCCCAGTATTCGTCGACGCCACCCGCTTGCTCGATGTCGGACAGCACCGCGTCGAGCGCGATCGAGTTCCCGTGAATGTCCGAGAGAAGCGCGACCCGCATCGCGCTACCCGCGCTCGGTCCGCGCGCTCGTCGGAACACTCATCGCGACATGACTCAGTTCGTGCGACCTTGCCATCGCGCTCGGCTCCCCCCGCCGTCGAAGTAATTGCCGAGAGCGTACGCACACGCGGCCGACGATGCAGCCGAGGCGTATGCGCGCGGCGTTATCGTCGGAGTCGTGGAACACGACACGACATCGCCCGCGCCGGAGGTTCCGGCCTCCGAGACGGAGATGACCTACGGGCTGTTCATGTCGCTGTTCCCGGACGACGACGCGTGCCTCGATTTCTTGAAGGCACGCTTCCATCGCGACGGTTCCGTGTGCGAGAAATGCGGTCGGGACACGAAGTTCCACCGCATCAAGGGACGCGCCGCCTACTCGTGTCAGTACTGCGGACACCAGGTGTACCCGACCGCCCGTACCATCTTCCACAAGTCGACGGTGAGCCTGCAGCTCTGGTTCTGGGCGATCCATCTGGTCTCGTCGACGCGAGGCCGGATCTCGGCGAAGCAGCTCGAGCGTGAGCTCGGCGTGAGCTACCCGACCGCGCACCGCATGCTGAAGCAGATCCGCGCGCTGCTGGCCGTCGACGGCGCCTTCCGCTGAGCCCGATCCCGCTCAGGCCCGGCTGTCGCGCCGGGCACGAGCGGCGCTCCGGGCCCGAGCGACCCGGCGACGGGTCGACGAATCGTCGACCTGCCGCCTGGTGGCCCGGGCCAGAGCCACGAAAAAATCGCGTGCGCTCGTGAGGTCCTGTTGCTCGGCGACATCGGGCGGGACGGGCCGGGGTCGACCGGTCCGGTTCTTCTCAGACCTGGTCTTCCTCGGCACGCCTCGAGCGTAGGGCCATCTATCCGTGATGGTGGTGCTTGGGCAGCGTTGTCGTGGTCGCCAGCGACGACGGGTTCAGCGTGACGGCTGCGCTCGCGGCACCCGAACCGTTCCCCGAGCTCGCGAACACGGGCTGCGAGAACCACGTCCGCCACCACGCGTGGTGTCTGGTCGTGTTGGTGTTCGTGTTCGTGTTCGTGTTCGTGGTCGTGCTCGTCACCACGTTCCGCCGATTCCGTCTCGGGCCCGTCGTCGTGGTCGTGTGCACGGTCGTGGTCGTCGAGCGTCCGCGTGTCGTGGTCGTCGTTCCGCCCCGACGTGTGCCCGTCGTGGTGCTGGTGGTCGGTCCGGGATCACCCGGCACGGATTGTGTCGTGGTGGTGGTTGCCGGAGCAGCCGTGGTGCTCGTGACGCCGGCGCCGCTCGTGGTCGAGGTGGTGGTTGCGGTGGTTGCGGTGGTTGCGGTGGTTGCGGTGGTTGTGGGTGCGGTGGGTGTGGTGGGGGTGCCC
>CAZLEC010000540.1:0-3586 GCA_964558245.1 uncultured Burkholderiales bacterium
TCTCCCCGCACTCCACCCAGGCCAAGATCACCGGCCTCACCCCCGGCCGCCGCTACACCTTCCGCGTCGCCGCACTCAACCACCGAGGCCTCGGACCCAAATCCAACCCCTCGAACGCGATCACCGCCCACAAGCCCAACACGTCGTTCGCCGCCTTCGACTGGATCCTCTGACCCGTCGAGAGCACGCACTCCGGCGGTCTGCGGCTAACGGGACTCCCCGTTCGAGCGACCGGCGGTGAGGCGGGTGCCCTTGTGCTGGCGCACGTCGACGGTGTCGCTCACCTCGCGGTCGAGGCGGGGCCACTCGGTGACCTTGCCCACCTGCGCGATCACGGATGCCGCTTGCGAAGTGACGGCCTGAGAGGTGGCCGGCGGCTCCGGGCGGGCGGCCTCGTCGCGTTCGAGGTCGACGAGCGAGAGCTCTCCCTGATCGAGGAGCGACAGCTCGCCCTCGTGCGCAGTCGCCGACGTCGCGAGGACGGTTCCCCCGATCACCCGTGACGGCTCGGGGAGATCGGCGATCGGTCGGGCGAGACGCGTGAGCGCTTCGGCGAGGGCGTGCCGTTCGACGCGATCGGCCTCGAGACGATCCGCGACCATCGCGCACATGTTCGCGACTTGCTCGAGCAGCCGGCCGACTCCGGTCGCGTTGTCGATCACGGAGTTGCGGAGCAACTCGATGGCCGTCTCCGTCGATTGCTGCTCGCGCTCGCGCTCCTCTTGATCCTTCGACAGCCGCAACTCGATCAGCGCCATCGCGTTCGAGAGCACCGCACGCGCGCGCATGTCGGCCGCGGCCATCTCCTCTCGGATCGCGGCGACAGTCTGCAATTCCAAGTTCTTGCGCCTACCGAACATTCGCGCGCCCTTCCTGGTGTGTGCGAGGCGACTGCTACCCGTACGCCCTCGCGCAGCCACGGTCGGGCAATACTCGCGCGATTGCGGGCCGAGTTCCCACAGCACCGCCGAATCTCGTCGAACTCGACGAAAACCGGACACGTGAGCATCCCCCACGACCGCGGGACGCGGTTCGATCGTCACGAATGGCGTTCACGCACCTCGGCGGCCGTCGGCATCGACGGACCCGCACCCGCGCGGCCGACGCAGATCGAAGCGGCGACGTTCGCGAACTCGAGACCCGATTCGATCGCGTCCCCGGCGGCCAGACGCGCCGCGAGCGATCCGACGAAGCAGTCGCCGGCGCCCGTCGTGTCGACGACTTCGACGTCCCGACCCGTGATCTCCACCAGTCGGTCGCCCATGGACGCGACCGCGCCACGATCGCCGAGCGTCACAACAGTTACGTGACTCGCGTCGCGCGCCAGCGTCGACACCGCGGCACGGAGCTCTTCGAGCGTCGAGTCCCGCGTCACGGGCTGCTGCGCGATCGCGCTCAGCTCGATCTCGTTGACGACCAACACGTCAGTGAGGTTGCTGACGTCGCGGCTGACGCGCTGCGCAGGAGCCGCGTTGAGCATCGTCGTCGCGCCGCGAGCGCGCGCGAGCTCGAGTGCCGCGAGGGTGGCCGGCAACGGCACCTCGAACTGCGTGACCGCAACGTCGCCGCGGTCCAACTCCACTCGTTCGGCATCCGCGGGTTCGAGCCGGTCGTTGGCTCCGGCGACGACCACGATCGAATTCTCGCCGTGCGCGTCGACCACGATCAGCGCGACGCCCGTCGACACCCCGGGCACGACACGCACCGCCGTGCCGTCGACGCCGGCCCGGGCGAGAAAGCTCGTGAGCTCCGGTCCGAACCGGTCGTCGCCCACCGCGCCGACGAACGCCGTATCGGCGCCGGCACGAGCCGCGGCCACCGATTGGTTCGCACCCTTGCCGCCGGGAAAGAAATGGAGCTCCGACCCGCCGACGGTCTCGCCGGGCCGGGGGTGTCGCGCGGTCGACACGACGATGTCCATGTTGATCGAGCCGGTTACGATCACCCTCGCCACGTGCACACCTGCAAGGACTCCTCATGCGAGCGAACGGCATTCGGGAAACGTGGGCCGCCGGTCGCCCGGCGCTCGGCGCGTGGTTGATGATCCCGAGCGCCTTCTCGGCCGAGATCATCGCGCACGCCGGCTACGACTGGGTGTGCGTCGACATGCAACACGGCGTGATCGACTACCAGCAGATGGTCGGGATGCTCCAGGCGATCTCGTCGACCGACGTCACTCCCCTGGTCAGAGTTCCCTGGAACGAGCCGGGCATCATCGGGAAGACGCTCGACGCGGGCGCACGCGGTGTCATCATCCCGATGGTCAACAACCGCGACGATGCCGAGCGCGCAGTACGCGCGTGTCGGTACGCGCCGGACGGCGCGCGCAGCTACGGGCCCGTGCGCGCCAACTATTACGCGGGCTTCGACTATTTCGCGCACGCGAACGAAGACGTGCTGTGCATCGTGATGGTCGAGACCCGCGAAGCGGTCGCGCGGGTCGACGACATTCTCTCCGTGCCGGGCATCGACGCCGTGTACGTCGGGCCGGCCGACCTGAGCGTGACGCTCGGGCTCGCGCCCGCACCCGATCAGGAAGCCGCGAGCTTCACCGACGCGATCTCACGGATCCTGGCGTCCTGCGCCGCGAACGGCGTCGTGCCCGGCATCGCCGGCAACCAGACGACGGCCCCGAAACGCATCGAGCAAGGCTTCCGGTTGGTCGAGGTCGGCGCCGACGCCGCGCTGCTCGCGCGCGCGATGGGCCAGGCACTGCACGCGGTCGCGCCCGATCGCGCGACTTCCACGAAGTCGGCGTACCTATAGTGCCGGGTCGCTGATGCCGGGGGCGACGGGATCTCGCCCGTCGATCGTCTCGGCGGTTGCACTCGGCGAGGAACACCTGGCGCGGCTCGGCGGCGTCGTCCAGGTCGTCGACTTCGCCCGGGCCGGCGACACCGAGATCTCCGAACGCCTGCGCGATGCCGAAGGCCTGCTCGTCAACTCGCACGTGACCGCCGACTCGCACCTGCTCACGCACGCGCCGAAGCTGCGTGCGTTGAGCACGATCAGCGTCGGCTTCGATCACATCGACCTCGCCGAGGCGTCACGACGCGCCATCACGGTGACGCACACCCCGGTGCTCAGCGACGCCGTCGCCGACCTCACCCTGGGCTTGATCCTGATGGTCGCGCGGCGCCTGCGCGAAGCGGTCGACGTCGTCGCCGGCGGCGGATGGGACGATGCGTTGCTCGGTCACGACCTCCGCGACAAGACCTTGCTGATCGTCGGCCTCGGACGCATCGGGCAAGAGGTGGCGCGGCGTGCGCTCGGGTTCAAGATGCGCGTGTGCGCCTTCGACTCGCGCGCGGAGCTCGCGTCGATCGCGGGCGTCGAGCGCGTGCCGACGCTGCACGACGCCTTGCGCCGGGCCGACGTGATCTCCCTGCACGTGGATCTGAATCCCGCGACCCGGCTCCTCCTCGACGACGCGGCGTTCGCGACGATGAAGTCGTCGGCGTTCGTGATCAATACGTCGCGCGGCGGCGTCATCGACCAGGGCGCGCTCACCCGCGCGCTCGCGCAGCATCGCATCGCGGGAGCCGGCCTCGACGTGCTCGAATGCGAGCCCCCGGAAGCGGGCGAG
>CAZLEC010000541.1:0-3585 GCA_964558245.1 uncultured Burkholderiales bacterium
GGGCGCGTTCACCGCCGGCTGCACCACCACGGGCACCGCGCTCGTCGGCTTCGCGTGGAACGATCTCGCGAGCGGCACGAAGCACGTCGCGAACTACTCGTACGTCGCGGCCACCCACGAGCTGACCCGGACCAGCTGCATCGGCGGGACCGGCGCCGTGACGCAGATCCTCGTGTACGACGTCACGTCGGCGCCGACGGTCTGGTGCGACGGCAACGTCGGCCCGGCGTGCCCGGCGTTCCCGGTGACCGTGAACATGACCGTCACCGACAACACCGCGCCGCCCGCCGGCACGAGCCCGTACACGTTCACCCTCACGGGCACATTGCGCTCGCAGTCGCAAGCAGTGATCAACACGACCGCCACACCGGCGCCGCTCATCCTCCTCGGCGGCGGCGGCTGCACGAACGGGGCGACCGGACTCAGCCTGCAGTCGGCGAGCTTGCAGGTGTCGGGCCAGACCTACGTCAACACGCCCAACGTGGGCGGCTGCCCGGCGATGAAAGTCACCGGTTCGACCTATCCCACGGCAACGGCCATCCTCACCGGCGGCACGTGCACCGGTTGCACCAGCCCCAAGCTGCCGACGACGTACACGACTCCGCTCACCGACCCGTACGCGACACTCGCCGCACCGACCGGCGGAACACCCCGGAGCGCGGGAAACACCTGCAACGGTCAGAGCGGAACCCTGCAGCCCGGCGTGTACACCGCGCCGATCACCGTCACCGCCGGTCTCTTCACGACGTGCACGCTGGTGAGCGGCGTCTACATCATCCAGAGCAACATGACGGTGAGCGGCAACCTCCTCAGCATCCTCACGCCGACCATCAAGAGCGCGTCCGGCGGCGTCCTGCTGTACTTCACCGGTGGCGGCTCGTTCACCGCCGGCGGCTTGGTGAACCTGAGCCTGTCGCCGATCACGTCGGGCAACGGGATCGTGATGTGGCAGTCCGACGCGGCTCCGGTCCAGATGGGGACCGCCTCCGGAGGCCTGAACTCGTTCGACATCAACGGCGTGATCTATTCGCCCAACGCGCCGGTCTCCTTCGCGAATCTCTCGGCCGGCCTGAACCTGCCGGGCATCGTGGCCCAGTCGCTCACGCTGCAGAGCAACGTGCTCATCTCGGTTGGCGCGCCGCCGCCGCCGATCCAGGTCGGTGGGCCGAACTCGCTGCCGGCGTGGACGGTCAACCAGCCGGGATACCCGACAACACAATTCACCGCGACCGGCGGCTTCCCGCCCTACAAGTGGTCTTCCGACAACCTGCCCGCGGGCCTCACGATCGATCCCGACACCGGTGTCGTGTCGGGCCCCACGCCGACCGCGACCTTCAACGGCAACGTGCACATCACCGCCGGCGACGGGTTCGGCGACCCGTCCGACACCAACAACGTGCAGCTCACGATCAACGCGCAGCCGAAGATCACCTCCACCACGCTGCCGAGCTGGACCGTCGGCCGCCCCTACCCGAACACACAGGTCGCGACGAGCGGCGGGACCGCGCCCTTCAAGTGGACCATCACCGGACTCCCGAGCGGCCTGCAAGCCTCGAGCGCCGGCGCGATCACCGGCACACCGAACGGTGCGCCGGGCACGGCCAACGTGAACGTCTCGCTCACCGACGCCGCGGGAGCAACCGCCACTGCGACCCTGCCGCTCACGATCAACGCCGGGCCCACGATCACGCCGGCGGCGCTGCCCAACGGCGAGAAGACCGCGCCGTACAGCTTCTCGGTTGCCTCGTGGGGCGCGGGCGGCACCCCGCCGTACAAGTGGTCGGCCACGGGCCTGCCCAACAACCTCACGATCAACCAGGGATCGGGGCTGATCTCGGGTACGCCGAACGGCAACCCCGGCACCTCACAAGTGAAGATCACACTCACCGACGCGGCGGGTGTGGCGGTCACCACCGCGAACATCCCGCTCGTAATCACCGCCCAGCCGACGATCACCAGCGTCACGTTGGCCAACCACGGCGCGGCTGCGGGCACCATCGAGACGGGTGACACGATCACGATCGTGTACTCGGCACAGATGAAGGTCAGCAGCTTCTGTTCGGCATGGACGACCGGCGACACCAACGACCAGTCGCTCACGGCGGCCAACGACGTCACGGTCACGCTCACCGACGGCAACTTCTTCAACAACGACTCGATCGCGGCAACGAGCGGCTCGTGCGCGGGCGGCTTCCAGTTCGGATCGATCGACCTCGGCTCGAAGAACTACGCGAACGGCACGTCTACCTTCAAGGGCAACGGCACGACCTCGACCAAGTCGACGATCACGTGGACGGCAAGCACGCACACGCTCGTGATCACACTCGGTACGAGGACCGGCGGGAACCCGGGGAACGTCAACACGAGCCAGCCGACCTACAACGCCGACAACTCGGTCACCGACTCCGCGGGCGCGGGGCTGAGCAACATCCCGTTCCAGCTGGCGAACGCGAAGCAGTTCTGATCAGCCGGCGCGTCCGGAGGAGCGCAGCTCCACCCGCAGTCTCGGCACACGCGACGCAAGCGTGAACGCGACGCCGAGGATCCCGATCGCGACCGCGAAGTCGGCGAGGTTCACGATGGCCCACGGCGTGACGAGAAAGTCACGCGCGGCACCGAAGCGAACGCGGTCGAGCATGTTGCCGATCATGCCGCCGGCAACCATCGCCGGGAAGAGCGCGGGGATCTCGAAGCGGGATGCCAACCCGTCGACCATCACGAGGAACGCGCACAGCACGACCAGTGAACCGATGATCAACACCGGTGCCGGTCCTCCGATGATGCCCAGGGCGTACGACGGATTTCGCGCGGGCAGCACCATTCCCGACGCGCCGTGCGCGGCGATCGTCTTGGTGACCTGGTCGACCGAGACGACACTCGCGGCGACGAGCAGGCCCGCGGACCGGCGTGCGGCTCCGAGCGCGTGCATGTGCTTCCATCGGAACGGACGGGCCCCGACCTGAGGCGCTGCGGGGCACAACCCCCAGATTTCGACCGGTTACGATCCACATTCGTGGACATACACGCATCCCTCGCGGACGCCCTCCAAGCCGTCGTCGACGTGACCGGCACCGACCTGGCGCTGTCGATCGGCTCGCCCCCGCTGGTGCGGCTCGACGGGTCGATCCGGCCCGCCCCGGGCCTTCCCGTGGTCGACAACCAGACCATGGCCGAGTTCCTCACCGGCCTCCTCAGCGAGGACCAGATCGAGGACTTGTGGAAGAACCGCGACCTCGACTTCGCGTTTTCCTGGGGAAAGTTCCGGTTTCGAGGCAACGCGTTCTTCGAGCGGAGCCAGCCGGCGATCGCGCTCCGCCTCATCCAGCGCGACATCCCCGACTTCGACGACATCGGCCTCCCCTACTCCGTGCGCGAGCTGATCAATCTCCAACGGGGCCTGATCCTGTTCACCGGTCCGACCGGTTCCGGAAAGTCCACAACCATGGCCACCTTGATCGACGCGATCAACGCGGTCCGGCCGTGCCACATCCTCACGATCGAAGACCCGATCGAGTACTTGCACCTCAACCGGGAAGCGCTCGTGCACCAGCGCGAGGTCGGCATCGACGCGGAGTCGTTCGAGCG
>CAZLEC010000542.1:0-3575 GCA_964558245.1 uncultured Burkholderiales bacterium
CGGCATCGTGCACCTCGCGCCCGCGTTCGGCGAGATCGACCGCGAGGTCGGCGAGCGCGAAGGGCTCCCGACAGTGAACCCGGTCGACGAAGCGGCGCGTTTCACCGGCGCCGTCGGCGCGCCGTACGCCGGGAAGTTCGTGAAGGACGCCGACCCGGAGCTCGTCGACGCACTGCGCAGAGCCGGCAAGCTCGTGCTCGCCGTCGACTACACGCACTCGTACCCGCACTGCTGGCGGTGCGACACGCCCTTGATCTACTGGGCCAAGCCCACGTGGTTCGCGCGCACGTCGGCACACAAGGACGCCTTGCTGCGCGAGAACGAGTCGATCAACTGGCACCCCGAGCACATCAAGCACGGACGTTTCGGCGACTGGCTCGCCAACAACGTCGACTGGGCACTGTCACGCGACCGCTACTGGGGCACGCCGATCCCGGTCTGGCGCTGCGGCGACTGCGGGCACGACACCTGCGTCGAGTCGCTCGCGAAGCTCTCGGAGCTGTCGGACCGCGACCTCACCGGCATGGACATGCATCGTCCCTACGTCGACGACGTCACGATCCGCTGCCCCGCGTGCACCAAAGGAACCGCGTCGCGCATCGCCCCGGTGCTCGACGCGTGGTTCGACTCGGGATCGATGCCCACCGCGCAGTTCCACTACCCGTTCGAGAACACCGAGGCGCTCACCGATCGCTTCCCCGCCGACTTCATCTGCGAGGCGATCGACCAGACGCGGGGCTGGTTCTACTCGCTGCTGGCGGTGAACACGCTCGTGTTCGACCGCACGCCGTACCGCAACGTCGTGTGCCTGGCGCACATCGTCGACGCCGACGGCCTCAAGATGTCGAAGTCCCGCGGCAACATCATCGACCCGTGGTCGGTGTTGCAGGAGCGCGGCGCCGAGGCACTGCGCTGGTACATGTTCTCTTCGGGCTCGCCGTGGACGGCGAAACGCGTCTTCGTCGACGGCATCGACGAAGCGATGCGGAAGTTCCTGCTGACGCTCTGGAACACCTACTCGTTCTTCGTGACGTACGCGAACCTCGACACGTGGACGCCGGCCGGCGAGAACCCGAACGGGCAGTCGGCGCACGTGCTCGACCGCTGGATCCGCTCCCGCCTGCACCGGACGCTGCGCACGGTCACCGAGTCGCTCGAGGCATTCGACTCGCTGAGCGGCGCGCAGGCGCTCGCCGAGCTGGTCGACGACCTGTCGAACTGGTACGTGCGGCGCTCCCGGGCGCGCTTCTGGAAGTCGTCCGATCCCGCCGCGCACGCAACCCTGCACGAGTGCCTCCTGACCATCACCCAGGCGCTCGCGCCGTATTGCCCGTTCATCACCGACGACATGTACCGCAACCTCGCGGGCACTTCGAGCTCCGTGCACGTCACCGACTGGCCCGCGGTCGACGAATCCGCGATAGACGACGCCCTCGAGGCGGAGATGGCGCTCGCCCGCCAGTTGGTCTCCCTCGGACGCGCCGCGCGCAGCGACGCGAAGATCGGTGTGCGCCAACCGCTCCCGCGCGCGATCGCGCTGCTGTCCGCCGGCGAAGCCCTGCGCGACGAAGTCGTGCACGAGATCGCCGAAGAGCTCAACGTGAAGCACTTCGAGGTCGTGTCCACACTCGAAGGTCTCCTCTCCTACCGCGTCGTACCCAACTTCCGGGCGCTCGGTCCGCGCGTCGGCAAGCTGCTCCCCCGCGTGAAGGAGATCCTCGCCGCGCTCGACGGCGCCGAGGTGCAACGTGCGTTCGACGAGCACGGCCACTTCGATCTCGACGTCGACGGCGAAGTCGTTCGGCTCGAGCCCGGCGACGTCGAGATCCGTGCCGAGCAACACGAGGAGCTCGCACTGGCGCAAGACGCGCGTTACGCCGTCGCGCTCGACCTCACCCTCGACGACGACCTGCGCGCCGAAGGCATGGCGCGCGAGTTGAGCCGCGCGATCAACGACCTCCGCAAGGGCGCCGGCTTCGACATCAGCGACCGCATCGTGCTGCGGTACTACACGACCGGCGACCTCGCGAAAGTGGTCGAACGGCACCGCGACTGGATCATGACCGAGGTGCTCGCGACCGCGATGTTGCCGTTCGACGGCCCCATCCCCGTGACCGCGACCACGATCGAGGTCGCGGGCGAACCCATCACCCTGGAGCTACACCGGGCGACTTGATTTGCGGCCGCGACCGGCGGCCCTCGATCGCCCGTGCGGCCTCGTTCGAGGGCCGGGCCTCCGGATCTGCAACTCGTTGATCGCTAGCGGCGGCGGCGGAAGACGTCGCGGAAGCCCGAGTTCTCGGCTTCCTGATCGAAAAACATGTTCTCGCCGGTCGTGTCGGCCTCGTCGCGCGGGCCGAGGGGCGTGTCGTCGTGGACCGCCTCGCGCAGCGTCGCGAAGAACGCGTCGTCGTCGAGAACCTCGGCGTCGATCGCGTCCGCGCCGTTCGAGTTGGCAGCCGTTCCGTTCTCGACCGGCGAAGGTGCGGTGACCGCCGGCGCGCTCGCACTGGCGGGCTTCGGCGCGAACGGGTCGGGCGCCGGCGCGGCAGCCGGCGCCGTCGCAGCCGACTTCTCGAACGCGAGCGACGCGCTGCCCATCCCCGCGCGGTCGAAGAGCGACTGCACGTCGACGGCCTGGGTCGACGTGTCGAGCGCCGCCGCGCGCTCCGCTTCGGTCGGTGCGGGCGCCGGCGTGGGCGATGATGCCTGCGCCGCGAACGGCGCCAGGTTCGCCGTGAACGGCGCGGGTTGCTCCGCAGGGGCAACCGGGGCCGCCGGCGCTTCGGGCGTTCGGCCGATCGGCGCCTCGACCGGCGGTGTGTCGAAGGAGGAGCGCCGGGCAAAACCTTCGTTGAGCACCGGCAGGTCGACGTCGCTGGTCTCGGGCCGCGGGCCGGGCGATGCCGGCGGGCGACTCCGCAGCGCGGAGAGGTCGGCCTCGAGCGCTCGCACCATCCGGTCGCGGTAGTCGGCCTCGAAACGGGTGAGCGCCTCGACGTCGGCCAGGAGCGCGTCGCGGCGGCCGGCGAGATCGAGGACCTCTTCTTCGAGCCGGCGCCGTTCGGTCTCGCCGCGGCGACGGGCGTCGGCCTCGGCGTCGGCGACCAGACGACGGGCTTGGATCTCGGCGTCGTCGAGCATCTGGCGGGCCTTCGCGGTGGCCTCACCCACCGCCTCGTCGGCCGCGCGCTGCGCGAGCAACAACGTGCGGTGCAAGATGTCCTCGGTCTCGCGCGTGTGACCGGTCTCCGACTGCACCGTCGTGAGCCGCTCGTTCATCTGCTGCATGCGCTCGTTCACGGAGTCGAGCGTGGCGGCGGCGCGTTCGAGCAGTTCGTTCACGTCGTCGCGGTTGTAGCCGCGGAAGCTCTCACGGATCTCGACGTCACGAAGCTCACGGGGGGTGATGTCCATGAGATCCACTGTAGACCGGCGTTTGCGGGGATTGGTGGCTCTTCGACCGCCCCTACCAGGCCGTTCTCTAATCGGTCAGCGGCAGACGACACCACGGACGATGATCAGGAACACGAAGAGCACCGTAAACGAGAGGTCGAACATCCCGGCCGGAGGGA
>CAZLEC010000543.1:0-3574 GCA_964558245.1 uncultured Burkholderiales bacterium
TCGAGGTGCTGACGAAGCTGGGCAAGGAGATGCGCACCGCGTTCGAGAAGGAGAGCCGCATCTCGAGCGCGATCTTCCAGACCGAAGACGCGAAGGAAGGTCCGCGAGCGTTCGCCGAGAAGCGAAAGCCGGTTTGGAAGGCCAAGTGACGGCGATCGACCCGCGCACCCCGTGCATCATCGGGGTCGCGACGCACACCTGGCATCCCGAGGTCGTCGGCGAGGCGGGCGCGCCCGAGCCGCTCGAGATGTGGGAGCACGTTGCGCGCCTGGCCGAACGAGACGCCGGCCGGCCCGAAGTCCTGCGCGTGCTCGACAGCGTGCAGATCGTCTACTGCCAGACCTGGGAGTACGACGACGCGGTCGCGCGCCTGGCCACACGCCTCGGCGCCGATCCCCGCCATCGCCACTATTCCGGTATCGGTGGCACCACCACGCAGCAACTCGTGAACGCCACCAGCGAGGCGATGCTGCGCGGCGAGATGGAGCTGGCGCTCGTCACGAGCGCGGAGGCGCTGGCCACCAAGCGCCTCCGCAAGCGCCAAGGCGTGCGCTACGAGGCGTCGTTCGCGCCGGCCGAGCGGTCGCCGTTCCCGTGGGAGTCGCCGCCCGACCCGGTCGAGGTGGCGCACGAGGTGTTCCAGGCGTGGCTCACGTTCGCGGTGTTCGACAACGCCCGGCGCGCGCACCTCGGCGTCGGCCTCGACGAATACCGGACGCGCATCGGCGAGATGCTCGCGCCCATGACCCAGATCGCGGCACGCAATCCGCGCGCCTGGTACCGGGTGGAGCGCACGCCGTCGGAGATCGTCGACGCGACTCCCGACAATCGCATGGTCGGTTACCCATACACCAAGTACATGGTGGCGGTGATGGACGTCGACATGGCCGGCGCGCTGCTGCTCGCCACGCACGGCAAAGCCGACGACCTCGGGATCCCGCTCGACCGGCGCGTGTACCCGCGCGGCTGGTGCTACGCGCGCGATCCGGTGCTCGTGGCGGCCCATCCCGACCTCGCGTCTTCACCGGCGATGGCGGCGGCGAGCGCCGAGGCGTTGCGCATCGCGGGCGTGTCCGTCGACGACGTCGCCTACTTCGACCTCTACTCCTGCTTCGCGAGCTCCCTGCACTTCGCGTGCGACGCGCTCGGTCTGCAGCCGGGCGATGCGCGCGGGCTCACCGTGACCGGCGGCTTGCCGTACCACGGAGGTCCGGCGAGCGGATATCTCACGCACTCGATCGCAGAGATGGTCGAGCGGCTGCGCGCCGAGCCCGCGGCAACCGGGCTCGTGAGCGGCGTCGGCATGCACATGACCAAGCACGTGTACGGCGCGTACAGCGGTTCGCCGGGACCGGTGACGCCTCCCGACGCGTCCGGCGTGCAGGCCACCGTCGATCGTGCGGGCTCGGTCGAGCTCGTCGCGGAGTACGAAGGCCGCGCGACGGTTGCCGCGTACTCGGTGGTGCACGGCCGCGACGGCGCGCCCGAGTGGGCGCTGTTGGTGTGCGACCTTCCCGGCGGTGGTCGCACCTACGCGCAGGCCCGGGCGGCGGAGCTGTGCACCGATGCCGAAACGACGGAGCTCGTCGGCCGGGCGGTGACGTTGAAGACGGAGACCGTCGACGGCCCGATGGGCACGGCGCGAGTGAACCTCGCCACCTGGTAATCGCGTACCGGCGAAATACGAGAAGCGGCTGCTCGCGACCGCGATCAAAACGCACAGGCACGAGCCCCGGGGAAGTCGCGTCGCCACCGAGAGCGAGGGCGATGCGAAACCGGCGAGTGCGACCGGGAGACTCGGTCCGACCAGGGTTGAATGATTGACAGGGGCGGCGATTCTTCCTTAGGTTGCGCCGGTACGATCACTGTGACGGCCGTCACACTCGGCGTCACGCGCTCTGCCGGACTCGTGCCGGCCCAAGATGAACTCTTTGGGGGAACACGTGAGACACGTCCTCAGGTCGCGTAAGCGGAGTGCAGCCGGCGCCATCGCCGTCGTTCTGGTGACGGCAATGGTCCTCGCTTCTTGCGGCAGCAGCTCCAAGGGCGGCAGCGGGCCCACCAAGCCCACCAGCAAGAGCAACGCGACCGGCCTGAACATCGTTCCCAACGAGGGCGGTGCGATCCAGGGCATCAAAGACGAGAGCGCGACCAAGCCCACCGAGGGCGGGAGCATGACCTTCGCCCTCGACGCCGAGTCGACCGGCGGATGGTGCCTGGCCGAGGCGCAGCTCGCCATCGCCGGCATCCAGGTCGCGCGGTCGCTCTACGACTACCTCACCGTGCCCGACGACAAGGGCGGTTACCAGCCCGACCTGGCGACGGCGGTCACGCCCAACAGCACGTACACCTCGTGGACGATCAAGGTCCGCTCGGGCATCACCTTCTCCGACGGCACCCCGCTCAACGCGCAAGTCGTCGCCGACAACCTCAACGCCTACCGCGGCAAGCTGGCGACCCGCTCGCCGCTGCTGTTCATCTTCGTGTTCGACGACATCTCGAACGTCACCGTCGTCGACCCGATGACCGTGCGTGTCGACATGAAGACGCCGTGGGCCTCGTTCCCGGCGCACCTCTACGAGTACGGCCGCCTCGGGATCATGGGCGAGCGCCAGCTCAAGGACGGCAAGAACTGCTTCAAGGACATGGTCGGAACCGGTCCGTTCATGTTCCAGGGTGACTGGGTGCCGAACGACCACCTCACCGTCGTGAAGAACCCGCACTACTGGCGCAAGGACTCCTTCGGCCAGCCGCTCCCGTACCTCGACAAGATCACCTTCCGGCCCGTGCCCGACCCGACCGCGATGCTCAATGGCTTCAACTCGAAGGCGTTCGACCTCGGCAACACCGACGACACGACCACGGTCGTGCCCGGCTTGCTGCCGGCGGTGAAGAGCGGGGCGATCAACCTCGCGGTGGCGACCAGTAACCCCGAGACGGCGTACACCATCTTCAACACCGGTATCGCGCCGTTCAACAACATCCTGGCCCGCAAGGCGTTTGCCACCGCTTACGACTTCACGCTCTACGACAAGCTCCGACTCGACTCGCTCAACGTGCAGGCGAGCGGTCCGTTCGGTCCGGGCGTGCTCGGGTACGTCGCCGACACCGGCTTCCCGAAGTACGACCTCACTGCTGCCAAGGCGCTGGTCGCGCAGTACAAGCAGACGACCGGCCAAGACTTGAAGTTCACGCTCAGCATCCCCAACGACGCGGCGTCGCAGCAGAGCGCCGCGGTGGTGCAGAGCATGATGCAGGCCGCGGGCATGACCATGACGCTGAAGCCGGAGGAGCAGTCCACCGAGATCAGCGACGTGATCGCGGGCAGCTACCAGGCTGCGGCGTGGCGGAACCACCCCGGCTTCGACCCTGACACGCAGTGGGTGTGGTGGCACTGCACCTCCAAGCCGGGCCAGGCCTCCGCGGAACCGGGTTCCTCGGCTCCGAACGCACCGAACGTCGGCCCGGCGAGCGCCGACGGTCCGGTCGGCAACAACTGCGACAACGCGGTGAACTTCAGCAAGTTCAACGACCCCGAGATCAACAAGGACCTCGAGACGGGTCGCGTGAGCAC
>CAZLEC010000544.1:0-3567 GCA_964558245.1 uncultured Burkholderiales bacterium
GTGTGACATCACGCGGGCGCGCAAAGAGCTGGGATGGACTCCGCGTTTCGACTTCGCCGCGGGGCTCCAGCGCACACTCGAGTGGTACCGCAGGCAATGACCGCGCCGACGGTGGGCCATCGCGGCGCGATCGCCGGATACGGCGGCCGGCGCCCCCGGCGCATCGCCGTCGTCCCCGCATACAACGAAGAGCCCATGGTGGCGCAGGTTCTCGAGGAGCTCTACCCGCTCGTCGACGAGCTGGTCGTCGTCGACGACGGCTCGACCGACGGCACCCGGCGCGAGATCGAACGATGGCTGCCCGGCCACGACCGTTGCCGCCTCCTCTGGCACGACGTCAACCAGGGGATGTCGGAGGCCTACATCCTGGCGCTCACGACGTTGCGAACGCGCCTCGAGGCGGGCGAGCTCTCGCCGAACGAC
This sequence comes from uncultured Burkholderiales bacterium, assembly GCA_964558245.1. Taxonomy (GTDB): domain Bacteria; phylum Actinomycetota; class Acidimicrobiia; order IMCC26256; family PALSA-610; genus JBBQER01. Next base: position 424 of record CAZLEC010000544.1, read on the forward strand.
CTCGTGTTCACCGTCGACGCCGACGGTCAGCACGACATCGCCGTGCTCAACGAGTTGGTGGAGATCACGATCGACGAAGGGCTCGACGCGATGCTCGCGCGTCGGGATCTCTCGTACCACGGCCCGTACAAGAAGATCGGCAACGCGCTCCTCAGTGGCTGGGCGAGCCTGTGGGCGGGCAACCGGCTGCACGACGTCGAGTCGGGCTACCGCATCTTCCGACTCGGCTCGCTCGCGCACGCACTCGACTTCTACAAGGGCTACCAGTACAGCGAAACCGTCGAGGTCGCCGTCGTGATGTCACGGCTGGGCTACCGCGTGCGCAACGACCACGTCGTACCGGTGCCGGTATCGCGGTCACGCACCCGGTTGCGCGACGCCGTGATCGACCTCGCGGTGATCCCGGTCGCGGCGGCACGCGTCTGGCGACGCGAGCCCCAGGCCGAAGCCGGGTCGTTCGGTCGCGACGTCGCCGGCCACATCGCCGCGTGCTCCGTCATCGCCGTGCTCCTCGCGATCGCGCTCGACCGCGGGACGAGCGGCGTCAGCGAACTGATCGTCGCGATGCTCGCGGCGCTCGCCTCCGCAGTGCTCGTGCGCCGCGTCGCGCAGCCACCCGCGCTGGCCCTGCTCGGGCCCGTGCTCGCCGGGATCGCCGCCTGGCTCGTCCCGCAGCGGCCCGACATCGGCAGCGCGGCCGCGCTGATCGCGGTGTTCACCGCCGGCGCGGCGCTCGCGGCGCCGGCCATCCGGCGCCCGCATCCGTTCGTGCTCGCCGGGTCGACCGTAGTCCTGCTGACCCTCGCGGTGCTCCGCGAGCGCGACGTGCTGCTCGTGGTCGGCGTGCTCGGTGTGCTCGCCGCCACGGGTGCGGCACTGGCCCGGCGGCCGGCCCGCACTTCCCGGCCGGTCCGGCGGACGCGCGCAGTTGCGCTGGGCGCCGCGCTGACGATCGCGACATTCGGGATGACCGCCTATTTCGGCGCCAGCACGGTGTCGGCGCAGTGGTTCGGCGGCGGTGTGACCCACGGCCCGCGCAACAGCGGTGAAGTCGCGATCACCTTCGACGACGAACCCAACTCCGTCGCCACCCCGCAGATCATGAACATTCTCGATGCGGCCCACGTGCACGCGACGTTCTTCGTGGTCGGACAGGCGCTGGAGCAGCAACCGAACATCGTCCGCAGCCTGTACCAGCACGGGCATCTCGTCGCGAACCACTCGTTCCACCTCGACGAGTGGCGCTGGCTCGACCCGCGGTACCCCGAGCTGCAGCGCGCACAGGTCGCGTTCCAAAAGGAGATCGGCGCGTGCCCGGCCTGGTTCCGGCCGCCGAACGGCGAACGCACGCCGTTCATGGCCCGGGTCGTGCACCGGCACGGGATGCGAATCGCGATGTGGGACGTCTCCGCGAGCGACCGCCCGAACCAGAGCCCCGAAGCGATCGTGCAGCGCGTGCTGCACGCCGCGCGCAGCGGCTCGATCATCGATCTCCGCGACGGCGTCGACGGTGCCTCGTCGGCCGACAAGCAAGTGCTGGTCGACGCACTGCCCGGGATCCTCAACGGCCTCCGAGCCATGCACCTGAAGCCGGTGCGGCTGGATCAGCTGATCGGCGGCCCCGCGTACACGTCGTGTAGCGGACGCGCCTCCTGACCCCCGACGTGGGCGAGCGCAGCGGCGGGAGAATCGCCACCGGCGCGCTCGTCGCGGCCTGGATCGCAGTCGTCGCGCTCTACCTCGGGCACCGCGTCGTGCTGTCGTCCGACAGCATGAACAACTACGTGCACGTGTGGTGGATCGCACGTGATCTCTGGCACCACGGCGCGCTGCCGTGGCGCATGCCGGTGCTCGGTCACGGCGATGCGTACGCGTATCCCTACGGCTTCACCAACTGGACCGCCGCCGCGCTCTTGTGGCCGATGCTCGGGAACTGGGCGGTCACGCTCTGCTCGGTGCTCGGCGCGGTCGGATGCATCGTTGCGACGTTCGTCGCCTTTCCGGAGCTGCGCGAGGGGTGGTGGCCGGCGGCCGTGCTCGCGAACCCGGCGATCATCGAGGCGCTCCTCTTCGGCCAGCAGACATTCGCGTGGGGCGCGGCGCTCCTCCTCTTCGGCATCGCGTGCTGGCGACGCGACCGGCGGCTCGCGGCCGCGTTCCTCGTCGGGCTCGGCCAGGCGACCCACGCCCCGATCGTGCTCCCGATCGGGATCCTCCTCGTGTTGGTCTGCATGGCGTTCGTCCCCGATCGGCGCGCACTCCTGCGCTACTACGCCCTGTCGGTCGTGATCACGCTCCCCGCCATCGTGCTCGTGTTCGTGTCGCCCGGGTTCGGTGACTCGAGCACGCGCGATCGCCTCGTGAACTTCGTCGGCACGCTGGGGCCGCGAGTGCTCGTGGTCGCGGTGCCGCTCATCTTGCTGTGGGCCCGGCGATACCGCATCAAAGTGATCGCACCGCTGGCCGTTGTCGCGATGCTCGCCGCCAACGTGGCACTCGAAGAGCCGCTCAACGTGAACTTCCAGTGGCGCGCGATCACGCAACACCGCGACACGAACATCTCCTCACTCGACGCGTACCTGCACTCGGCCCGGTTCGTGCCCGGTGCGACGTACCGCGTGCTGCGCGGAGCCGGCGACGGGAAACTCGGCCTCTATCACGTCCTGCTCGCCGGCGGCCGCCTCGATTCGGAGATGTTCCCCGAGAGCATGGCGATGCACAACTTCGCGAGCGTCGCCGACTACGAGCGATTGCTGTGCGAGCGGCACGTCGACTTCGTGATCGCGTACGCCAGTTACACGGCCTCGAGGCGCACGAACGAGATCGCGACGCTCACCCGCCTCGCCGCGACTTCGGCGGCCACGCCGACTCCGGTGCAGGTGCGCCCGATCGAACACGGACCCGGCCACGTCGTGTACCAGGTCACGCGGACGGGCTGCCGCCCGACTTCGTCGTGAGCGCGTGGATCGCCTGGGTCAGGTCGAGGATCTGCTTCGAGATGTCGAGCAGGTCCTCGTTCTGCTTCTCCTCGGTCTGCACGATGTCCCACTGGTGGTCGGCGAGCACCTGACGGCGGGCGTCAGCGCGGTTCTGGCTGATCATCACGAACGTCGACAGGAAGATCGCCTCGAGCGACACGATCAT
>CAZLEC010000545.1:0-3565 GCA_964558245.1 uncultured Burkholderiales bacterium
ACACCCCGTGCCCATCGACGCGTCGCGCATCGTCGCGCGCCACATCGAAGAGCGCACCGCGGTCGAGATCGTCCGGTGGCGGTCGTTCCCGGCCGCCGCGGTCGCGGCGCCTCCCGTCGTCGACGTCACCGCGCCGGCCGCGGCCGCCGAAGGTGTCGCCGGCGAGGTCGCCATCGACGACACCGGATCGTTCGGGCGCCGGGCGCGCCTGCTCGCGGTGCTCGCGTTCCCCGACTCCGACGAGCTCGAGGTGCACTTGATCCTCGACGGCCGCCGCACGATCGGCCGCGCCGTGTCGAGCAGCGGGCTGCTCGGTGCGGTCGAGGCGACCCTCGCGGCCGTGCGGGAGCTCGGCGCCACGTTCACGCCCCATGCCCTGTTCGCCCGCGAGATCGAGAACGACGCCGACGAACGCGCGGTCGTCGCGGTCGCGCTCGAAGGGGTCGTCGACGACGCGCCGACCGACTACGGCATCGCCGCGGGCGCGAGCCCGATCGACGCCGCGGCCCGCTCGACCCTCGCGGCGCTCAACCGCCGCTTGGCCCAGGTGCTCTGAGTCCCGTCACCTCAACATGAGAGTTTTGGTGACGGGGGGCGCGGGCTTCATCGGCTCGCACCTCGTCGACGCGCTCGTCGACCAGGGTCACGAGGTGGTCGTGCTCGACGACCTCGAGACCGGGTTCCGCGCGAACGTGCACGCGCGCGCCCGGCTCGTGATCGGGTCGGTCGCCGACGAGCACGCGGTGCGCGACGCGGTGCAGGGTTGCGAGCTCGTGTTCCACCAGGCCGCGCACAAGGCGGTGCTGCGGTCGGTCGAGCACCCGTTGCTGACCGACACCGTGAACACGCACGGCACGCTGACGGTGCTGAAGGCTGCGCTCGACGCCGGCGCCCGGCGCGTCGTCCACGCGTCGTCGAGCAGCGTCTACGGCGGCGCCGCTCCCCTGCCGACGCGCGAGGACGCGCCGCTGCGGCCGCGCTCGCCGTACGCAGTCACGAAGCTCGCGGCCGAGGAGTACTGCCGCGTGTTCACCGAGCTCTACGGCCTCGAGACGGTCGCGCTGCGTTACTTCAACGTGTACGGGCCGCGCCAGAGACCCGACGCGACGTACGCCGCCGTCATCCCGCTGTTCACCGACGCGCTGCTCAACGGGCGCGATCCGCTCGTGCACGGCGACGGTTTGCAGTCGCGCGACTTCACGTACATCTCCGACGTCGTCGCCGCGAACCTGGCGGCCGCGAACGCGCCCGCGGCATCGTGCGCGGGCCGCGTCTACAACATCGCGGGCGGCGCGTCGTGGTCGTTGCTCGACGTGCTGGGCGCGCTCGGCCGCCTGCTCGGGGTCGAGCCGCAGCCGCAGTTCACCGACCCGCGCGCGGGCGACGTGCGCGACAGCCGGGCCGATCCCGCCGCGGCCGCAGCCGACCTCGGGTTCTCCGCGTCGATCGGGCTCGACGAAGGCCTCGCCCGGACCGTCGACTGGCTCCGAACGCTGGCCTAGCGCTCGGTCGGCTCGGCGCCGGTCAGGGCGAGCTCGTCGGGGTGGTGGTGGCCGTCGAGCCCGACGTCCCCGAAGTCGACGGCACGCTGATCAGCGGGGTCGCACCCGAGCCGGGCAGGAGGACCGTCGAGCTGCCGCCCGACTGCGCGAACGCCTGCAGGGCCTGGATGTACGCGTACTGGAGGTCGGCCTGCGAGAACTGCGCAGGCACACACTTGCTGGGCGGGTTCGGGACCACGGCCTGCACGACCTGACCGCTCAACTTGACCGTCTCGAGGGTCGCGCCGCACTGCAGGATCTCCTTCTGGTCGGCGGTCGCCTGCGCCTGCACGCGGGTGATCTCGGCCTTCTGACGCGCGGTGGCGAGGTCGAATTCCTGCTGCTCCTGCAGCTGCTGCGCGGCGACCTTGGCCGCGACCGCGCGTTGGAGGTCGGAGCTCAGCTGAACCTCACGGAGCTGGAACGCATAGAGCACGAGCCCCGCAGGCTTGAGCGAGGCGCCCATGCACGTTGCGACACCGGTTTCGACCGTCGCCCAATCGGTGGTGGCGGCGGCCACCATGTCTTCCCGGGTGAACACGAGGCGGATGCACGTGTTGGCCGAGGATCGCACGATGCCGGTCGAGTAGTTCGTTCCCAAGTGGCTGAACAGGGCCGTGGCCTTGCCCGGATCAACCCGGTAGAGCACGGTCGCGCTCACCGACGCGGCGCCGCCGTCTTTCCCGAGTACAGAGACCGCCGGATCCGTGGTGGCCTTCTGACCCTTGACCGGAGCCGCGGAGGTCATCGTGTAGTTCTGGATGCGGGTGTTGATCGAGTAGGCCGTGGTGAACGGCAACGTGATGTGGAAGCCCGGGCTCAGCGGCTTGCCGGAGTGCCCGAACGTGACCGGCACCGCGACGTTTCCGGGCTGCACGACGTGCACCGACGTCCACACGAAGATGATGGCGAAGATCGTGCCCAGGAACGCGCTCAGACCCTTCCACGACCGGCGGCCGAGATCGCCGGACGGTGTTCTCGGACGGAGGACGCCGATCGCGACCAGGGCGCCGATGACCCCGGCGGTCGCGCGCTCGCGGAGGAACTTCGTGAGCGTCGGGTTGGTCTTGATCTCACGGGGATCCCTGTAAATGCCACCGATCGGCATCTGGGCCCGCCCGGCCGAACCCGACGCCTCTGGGGCGTCCTTGTCCGAATCGTCCATCTACCAGCACCCCTCCCTCAGGCGACACATCGTAACCGGGGCGAATCGGGCGCAAGCGCCAGATCCCGACTACCCCCCGCCAAGAAACGGTCAAGTGGTGTCAGCCCGAGCTCGCGGCCGCTCCGGGCCCGTCGGCCCACCGCTGCCGGAATCGTTCGAGCTCACTATCGGCATAGAAGTGCCGCGCGTAACGGGACGAATAGGCCTGATCGAGCACCGGGCCCGGGAGGCGGACCGCGGCCAGGAACCGGCGGTACTGCTCCGCGTACTGCTTGGTGGACGCCTCGTTGCGGGCCGCGACCGGGACCGGCCCGCCCCGGCCGAGGAACTTCCCGAGCACCTCGGGCGCGACCGCGAAGCTCTCCTGGCGCAGCAACAGCACACGGACCGCCGGCGTCTCGACCACGGCGTGCCCGAGCACGGGATCGAACGGCTGCGCGAACACGTCGACGCCCAACGCCGGGGCGAACTCGCGGTCGAACCAGCGCCGCGGCGGGCGCAGCCATTGCTCGTCGAGCATCGTGTGGACGAGCTCGTCGGTGGCAGATCCGGCGTCGAGCACGCCGCGACGACCGCCGCCGTGGAAGAACGCCGACACCGCTTGGGCAACGGGCTCGCGCACGGTCGTGATCAACGTCCACGGCGCGGCGGGTGTGGGCGGTCGGCGCAGCAGGTACTCCGACTCCCACAGGTGCAACGCGCCGTGATACGGCGGGCGGGCATCTGCCCGGTAGCGCGCCTCCGCTTCGGCCAGCCGATCGGGAACGAGCCGGAACACCTGGAACGCGCGCGCGCCCGTGGCGTCCTGCACCGCGCGCGCGATCGCCGTGCTGCCGGTCTTGCCCATGCTGAACACCAC
>CAZLEC010000546.1:0-3552 GCA_964558245.1 uncultured Burkholderiales bacterium
GCGCTCGAGATCGGGATCAGCGCCGAGCGCCAGCTCATCGAGTATGCCGAATAAGTGCCACAGAGGAGTCGTGGCGGCGGCTGAGCAGACGAGCGGCCCGAGTGCTCCCGCAATCGCTTCGAAGGGAACACTCGGCTCTTCGACACAGCGGCCCCACAGCACCGTAGTGCCACCGCGGTAACAACGTTCGGCGAACTCGGCGACGACGCGCGTCTTGCCGATGCCAGGTTCGCCCTGCACGAGCGCAAGCCTCGGCTCGTCCTGACACGCCAAGTGCCACTGCGCGCTGAGCCACGCGAGATCCTCCGTGCGACCGACGAAACGTGGGCTCGCGACGAGTGCCGGAACGGGTAGCGCGAGCGAACGCCGTGTCGTGCCGCCGGAGACGAACTCGAGGTCAGATGCCTGCTCGAGTATTGACTGTTCTAGGCGCCGTAGCTCGGAGCTGGGATCAAGGCCGAGACCCTCCCGTAACGCGATACGCAACGTGTTGTAAGCGTCGAGTGCATCGCTCTGTCGGCCGCCGCGATACAGCGCAACCATGAGGTGGCCAACCGGCTGCTCCCGGAGCGGGTGAGCACGGACCAGCGGCTGCAGCGTCGCGATCGCTTCGGCGACACGGCCGCACGCGAGCGCGGCGGCGGCGTGCTCCTGCTGCGCGTCCACGCGCAGTTCGTCGAGCCGGATTGCGGCGGCCTGCGCGAAGGGCTCGGACGAGAACTCGACGAGCGCGGGTCCGCGCCAAAGTGTGAGCGCGTGCCGGAGCATCTCGTGCGCGACGGCATGGCGCTCGAGCGCTGCCGCCCTGCGGGCCTCGGCGAGAAGCGTCTCGAAGCGCGCCGCGTCGAGCGCATCCGCGCCGACGTCGAGCAGGTAGCCGCCCGCGACGGTCCGGAGCGGTCCGGTCTCGTCGTTTCCACCGCCATTGTGAAGCGCGCGGCGTAGTCGCAGCACATGCGTTTGGAGCGTGTTCGCGGCAGTGCGCGGCGGGTCTCCGTGCCAGAGCATGTCGGCGACGCGGCCCGCTCCGACGAGCTCGTTCGGGTGCAGGAGGAGCAGCGCGAGGAGCGCACGCACCCGGGGCCCGCGCACCTCGACCGCGGTGGAACCGTGCGTCGCTTCCAGCGCGCCGAGAATGCCGAACTCGGTGGCCACTGCAGGATTGTTCACGAAATGTCAGCGCGCTTCAAGCGCGCTGTCAGCGCGAACCCCGAAGATCGTTGTACTTGGAAACGAGGGGGGTACATCTCGTGAGACGCATGATGCGATCGAGGCTGATGGGGCTCGTGGTGGCAACGAGGACCGGTCGGCGCGGCGGTCTGGCCGCGCTACTCGTCATCGCGGCGACGAGTGCGGGGAGTCTCGCGACAGCGGCGGTACTGGCGCCGAGCGCGACCGCCGCCGGCGAGTCGGGCACCGTCTATGTGACCAATCAAGCAGAGGGCACCGTTACGCCGATCGATGAGTCGAGCGGTGCGACCGGTACGGCTATTCCAGTCGGTGCGAGCCCTGTCGGCATTGCTGTCACCCCGGATGGGAAGAACGCGTACGTCGATCACTACCTCCAGAGCGCGACCGGTAACACGCTCACTCCGGTCGGCATCCCGTCGAACGTTGCGGGTACACCCATCGACTACGCCGGGGGCGAGTCGGGTGTAGTGGCCATCACCCCGGATGGGCAGACGGCCTACGTCGCGAACGAAGGCTTTGGGAAGGTCACCGCGATCAATCTGGCCACGGCAACGGGCGGAGCGGAGATCGGTGCTTTCGAGGACCCGAGTGGCCTCGCCGTCACCCCGAACGGAAAGACCGTCTACGTCATCAACGGGAGTGACAACCAGGTCGACACGATCGACACCTCGACCAACACGAAGGCAACCACGCTGACCCTCGATTCAGACTTGACCACGGATGCCGTGGCGATGAGTCCCGACGGCCAGACGGTCTACGTCGCCGTGACGGACCACTCCGACGCGACTCAGGATGCCGTCATCCCCGTTGCGACCGCGACAAACACTGCGGGTACGCCGATCCCAGTCGCCGGCATCGGCCGAAACGCGACGCAGATGGTGATCTCGCCGAACGGGAAGACGCTGTATCTGACCGTCGCTTCGGTCCTTCCCGATGGCGATGTCGTCTCGTTAATCGCGCTCGATATCGCGACCGGGACGGTGGGTGCGGCGGTCCCGTTGGACGTCGGGCTGTCCGGTCTCGCCATCACGCCCGACGGCGCGAGGGTCTACGTTGCGAACTCCCAGGACGGCACCGTGACACCGATCGACACGGCGACGAACACTGCCGGCGCCGCGATCGCGGTTGATGACCCGACGGCGATCGCCCTCACCCCGAATCATGCACCGGTTTGCAGTGCTCTCTCGTTGACGACGGCGCAGAACACGACGGGCAGTGTTGCGCCGTCGTGTACAGATGCCGATGGTGACACCTTGTCGTACAAGGTTGTGGCGCAGGGTACGAAGGGCTCAGCGTCGGTGGTCGGTGGGAATTTGCAGTACGTGCCGAACGCGGGTGCGACCGGGCCTGACAGTTTCACGTATACCGCGAACGACGGCCACACGGACGGCAACGGCGCGGCGGTCTCGGTAACGATCACGCCGGCAGTGGTGAATCATGCGCCCGTGTGTGCCGCTCGCTCGTTGACGACGGCGCAGAACACGACGGGCAGTGTTGCGCCGTCGTGTACAGATGCCGATGGTGACACCTTGTCGTACAAGGTTGTGGCGCAGGGTACGAAGGGCTCAGCGTCGGTGGTCGGTGGGAATTTGCAGTACGTGCCGCGCACCGGAGCTTCGGGATCCGACAGCTTCACTTACACTGCCAACGACGGCCACACCGACGGCAACGCGGCGACCGTCTCGGTGACGATCGCCCAGCGAGCCGACCTCTCGGTCGCCCTCTCCGCCGCGCCCACGCAGGGTCGCGTCGGTGGGCTCGTCGTATACGCGATCACCGTCCACAACAACGGTCCCGCGACCGCGACCTCGGTCAAGCTCGTCGATCAGCTCTCGCCGTTCACAACCCCGCTCACGACGGTCGCCGCGCCGGCAGGCGTCACATGCGTGACGACTTCGAGCGCGGTGACCTGCAACGCATCGACGATGGCTTCCGGAAATGCGTTCGTGGTGCTCGTACTCGTGCGCATCAACCACACCGGCCAGCTTGCCAACACGGCGACCGTCACCGCCGCGACTCCCGACTCTGTGCCAGCCAATAACAGCAAGACCGTTATGACCACCGCACACTGAGCGCTTGAGAGTTCGGCGCGTGCGGCGGTCGTGATCGGCGACGAGCGCGATGCGATCCACTCTCGCGTCGAGACTTGCCCTTGCCATGCATGCCGGTCCGGAGCCGCCGCACAACCCAAGTTGCGAGGGTTTCGCCAGGGACGGACCTCCCACGGCATTGGCCGCTGGGCCGCAGGCGGGCCGCACGAAGATGCGAACTGATGTCGGTCAGTGAACAATGTTGACAGTTGTGGATCTGCGTTTCCCCTGGTCACAGGCTTGGTGGTGACGAGTCGGCCTGTACGCCGGA
>CAZLEC010000547.1:0-3544 GCA_964558245.1 uncultured Burkholderiales bacterium
ATCAACGAATCCGGCGCCTCGAGCCCGGGTAGCCACGACAACCAGACCGTCGCCTCACGAACATTCGTAGCTTGCACCAGACGAACTGCGATCTGACGCGCTCGCAGCGCGCCGACGCGATCCACCTTGTGGGGGTCCTTGCCGCACATCGCTCCCCCGCCCAAGGGAGCCATCGGGCCGTAGAAGTCGACCGCCAACTTCTTGCCCGACAGGCCGTTGTCGCCCTCGGTGCCGCCGCAGGTGAAGTCGCCGGCGCCGTTGAGGCGCACGCACTCGCTCGACCACGACTCGGCCGATCCGGGCAGCGCGCTATCGAGCTCCACCGCCGTGCACGCGAGCGCGGGAACGAGACGCTCGTGCAGCTCCTCGAAGCCGACACCCTCCACGTGGTGGATCGACACGTTGCACCGCTCCCATACGTACCGGCCCTGCTCCTCGCGCAGACGAACCAGCACCTTCCCATCCGCCAGCAACCGATCGGGGCACGACTGTTGCACGCGCCGCAACGCCCCGCGCATCGCCCGCACGGCATGCACACCCGCCGGCAGATAGCCCGTCGCCTCACTGCCGCACGCGTAGCCGACCGTGATGCTCTGGTCATCGGAGAAGCGGCGAATCGCCTGCTCGTCGGGCATCAGCAGGCCGACATCGAGCTCGGTCTCGACGCGCGTCGGCCGCTTCTCCTCGCGCACGCCCGCGCTGGCGTAGACCCGGTCGACCAAGCCGGCCCAGTCGTGACTCATCGACGACGCCGCGATCCGGCCGGTGATGAACACCGCTCGCCGGTGCACCGCGACCTCGACGCCCACCAGCGCGTCCCTGTGACTTGCGACCGCGCGGTCGACGATCGCTTCGGCTACCGCGTCGGCGAGGCGGTCGGGGTGACCGGGCAGCACGTCTTCGGCAATGTGACTCGCGTCCATCAACTGGCCTTTCGTTGGATCAACGGCGGCGTCACCGTCACGGATTCGGAAATGGGTTCGAGATCCCGCGTCCACGCGCTCTCGTGCGGGAGCACCGCATGGATCCGCACATGTCGCCGCGCGACCTCGGCAACGAGATCCGCGCGACCGGGCCCGACATAGCCGTCGGTCAGCACGAGCGCGCGCCGCACTCGCGGAGTCGACAACACGTGCTCGAGCACACAGTCGATCGACGTGCCGCCCGTCGTCTGCACCCGCGCGCCACGCAGCTGGTCGAGCGGCAGCGGCACGACCTCGGTCGAGAACTGGTACACGTCGATCTCGCGCCGCACTGCGTACGGCAACAACAATCCGAGGATGTGCGGCAACAACGTGCTCATCGAGCCCGACACGTCGACGTAGACGTGTGCCGACACCGGCGTCTCCGGCACGCGTGCCCGCGTGGAGCTCGGCTGCGCCCACAGCGTGTTCGGCGCCCCGAGCAGGCGGCGGGCGGGAGCCAGCCGGTCGCGCGCGTTCGGCAGCACACCTGCGCCCCCGACTGTCGGCACCTCAATGCGGGTTCGCCGCCGGTAACCGCCCGAACGCACGCCGAGCGATCGCCGCACCACCGCCACGAACGCCCGCCGCACGTCTTGCACGGGAGGGGCGAGCACACCACCCCAACCGGGCGCGAGGTTCCCGCCGGCGTCGCGACCGCCCAGCGGGAACGGTGGGGGCGGCCACGTCGCGACGATCCGGCGGACGACGTCGCCGAAGAGGTCGTCGTCGGTCGCAGCACGGTCGCGCGCCTCGCCGACGCCGTCGTCGTGATCGCCGAGCAGCGTCGGCCTTCCGTGCACCGACGGGCGCAGGCGATCCGAATCGATGAGCTCGAGGAGCTCGTCGTACGTCGGCTCGAACGTTCGCTCGTTCGACCTCGGGTACAGCGCCCGCACGATGCGCGCCGTCCCCTCCGGGCCGGCCGTCGGGTACTGCGGCCGCTCGGGCCACCCGACCGGCGGCCGCAACAGCAACGCCGGGAACGCGTCGGCCGGGTTCAGACCTTCGAAGAACTCGAGGTACTCCGGTGCGCAATGCTGGCGCGCGAGCCCGGCGTTGATGATCGCGTCGAACGCGATGTTGTGCGCGGCAGTCGGCCGTGAGTAGAGGCGCGTATGCGCGAGCAGCACGTGCCACAGCTCGTGCATCACCAGGAGGAACAGGTGCTCGTCGAGCCGGCAGTGTTCCGCGACGAAGTCGGGGTTGACGAGCAGGCGCGTGCGATCGCCGCACGTCACCGCCGCGGTCGGGATGCTGCGGCTCCATTGGATGCCGGCGACGCGGCACAACATCTCGAGCTCGTAGGTCGCGGCCGGCAGCGCCCGCGAGAGCCGCTCGGCCAGGTCTTGATCGGTGTCAGTCATTTGTCTTCCTGTTCCTCGTAGACCAAGGAAGTGAGGCGGGGATCGTCGGTGTAGACGCGCCGGTCGAGCGACCGGGGTTGCAACACCAACGGCGCGTCGGGAAGCAGCACGTTGCCGCGCGCCCGGGCCAGCACGTTGAGCACCAACAGCGGATCGCGGCACGCCTTCGTGCCGGTGACCGCGCGCGGAACGCCGACTCCCGCGTAGAGCAGCACCGCGCCCCGCAAGGCGAGCCCGGCCCATTCCCCGTCGAGTCGCTCCGTGAGACCGAGGAGGTCGCCCTTGCACACGAATGCTGCGAGCATCGGACGCTGCGACGCGCGCGTCCGCCGTTTCAGGGCCCGGCTCAGCTGCGATGCGAGACCGTCGAGCGCGAACGACGCCACCCGCGTGTCGATCGGTTCGACATTCAGCTGCACGGAGGTTCGGGGCTTCGAGCTCATGTTGTGCAAGAGGCCCGGCGCGGATCTCACGAGCTCACCCCGAAGAGATCGAGCGACGTGCGGAAGTGATCGAGCGCGACCTCCCAGCTCTCCGTCTCCCACAGGCCCGGAAAGCCGCCCAGCAGGAACCCGCGCACCAGCCGATCACGCCGGCTCTCGCCGAGCGTCGCGAGGTGGCGGCTGATCTCCCGCCAGTCTTCGAGGTGCTTCCCCTGCGCGACCGGAAGCGACTGCTCGCGCGGCGTCAGCGCGCGTTCGGCCAGGCCCGCGAGCGTGCCCCACGCCGAGGGCCGCAGCGCGTGCTCGTCGCGCAACGCGAGGAACATCGAAGTCGCGACTGCCACGCGACTCCCCTCGCCGTCGGTCGCTTCGAGCGCCTGGGTGACGAGCTGCGCGAGCTCCGACTCGTCGACGCCGAGATCGATCCCGAGCTTGACGCGTTTCACCCGATCGGGTTCTTGGAGGATCCGGCGCCGAGGATCGCCCGCATTCATCCCGATGAGCTTCCAGGCCTGACGATGGGCGGCGACCACGACCGCGACCGACGGCGGAATCTCGCTCGCGGTGTGCGGAAGGCCGTAGCGCAGCGCGACCTCGGCACTCGGCTCGGGCGCCTCCGACGGCGAGAAGTTCCACGGCACGCGGTGCAGCACGAACCGCGCCGCCTGCACGCCCAGCGCGTTCTCCACGAGCATGTGCGCCCGCCGCGGGCTCAGGTGGATGTCGCCTTGGGCGAGGGCGTCGACGAGCGCGACCGCCCAGCTGACGAACG
>CAZLEC010000548.1:0-3537 GCA_964558245.1 uncultured Burkholderiales bacterium
GCGAGCGCATGATCCCGTCGTCGTGGCACGGTGTCACCACGGTGGTGGTGGGCAACTGCTGCGTGGGATTCGCGCCGGTGCACCCCGGCGATCACGACCATCTCATCGAGCTGATGGAAGGCGTGGAGGACATACCGGGTGTGGTGCTCCAGGAGGGCCTTTCCTGGAATTGGCAGTCGTTCCCCGAGTTCATGGACTCGCTCGACGGCCGGCCCTACGACGTCGACGTCGCCGTGCAGGTCCCGCACGGCGCGCTGCGGTTGCACGTGATGGGTCAGCGGGGTGCTCGCCGCGAGACCGCGACCGCGCTCGACATCGAGGCGATGGCCCGGATCGCGCGCGAGGGGATCGAGGCGGGCGCGCTCGGCTTCACGACGTCGCGCACGCTGAACCACCGCACGAGCAAAGGTGACTTCACTCCTACGCTCACGGCCGAGGCCGACGAGCTCGTCGGCATCGCGAGGGAGATCGGCCGCACCGGCAAGGGTGTGTTGCAGGGCGTCTCCGACTTTGCCGACGTCGACGCGGAGTTCGCGATCTTCCGGCGCATGGCCGAGGAGTCGGGTCGGCCGGTGTCGTTCTCACTGGTGCAGGTACGCGGCAACACGTATCGGCGCCAGCTCGAGCTGCTCGCGGCGGCGAACGCCGACGGCGTGCCCATGACCGGCCAGGTGGCGCCCCGCCCGGTCGGCATCATGCTCGGCTTGGAGTGCACGCTGCATCCGTTGCTCACGAACCGCGTGTACCGCGAGATCGCCGCGCAGCCGCTCGCCGAACGGGTCTCGATCATGACCGACCCCGCGTTCAAGGCGCGGGTGCTCGCGGCCGACGCGGCCCAGCGCGACGACGCCAAGGCCGGCGGTCGCGTGATCGACGCGTTCTCGCGGATGTTCGAGCTCGGCGACCCACCCGACTACGAACCTGACGCGGCCGCGAGCATTGCCGCGCGCGCGGGGCGCGAGGGTCGCGAGCCGCTCGACCTCGCGTACGACGTGCTCCTGCGCGACGGCGGCCGCTCGTTCCTCTACCTGCCGTTCCTCAACTACGCCGACGGCAACCTCGATGCGGTCGGCGAGATGCTCGCGCACCCGAACACGGTGATCGGCCTGGCCGACGGCGGCGCGCACCTCGGCACCATCTGCGACGCGAGCTTCCCCACGACGCTGCTCACGCACTGGGTGCGAGATCGCGATCGGGGCCGGCTCGATCTCGCGTTCGCCGTGCAACGGCACACGAGCGCGACGGCGCGCACGGTCGGCCTGCTCGACCGCGGCGTGATCGCGCCGGGATATCGCGCCGACGTGAACGTGATCGACTTCGAGCACCTCACCGCCCGGCGTCCGGAGATGCAGCACGATCTGCCCGCCGGCGGGAAGCGCCTCGTGCAAGGCGCCGACGGATACGTCGCGACGCTGGTCGCGGGCGAGATCACCTACGAGCACGGAGAGGCGCGCGGTCCGCTGCCGGGCCGGCTCGTGCGCGGACCGCAAGCGGCACCGACCACACTCGCAGATGGAGCAACCCGATGAAGGCATCCGAAGTGACCACGCTCGAGACCGGCTGCGAATGGCGGAGCGACGAGCTCGCCGACTCGTACGTGTTCCAGCTCACCGACGCGCACGTCGAGGAGCTCGACGCCGCGCTCGAGCACGCAGAGGCGGCCGCCGACGACGTGCTCGACATCACTCGCGAGTCGTTCCCGCTGCCCGAGCTCGGTCCCGAGCTCACGCGCATCACCGACGACCTCATCAACGGGCGGGGCGTGGTGCTGATCCGCGGCGTGCCGGTCGACCGCTACGGCAAGGAGCGGGCGTCGTCGATCTACTGGGGCATCGGGATGCACCTCGGCAACCCGTGGCCGCAGAACGCGAAGGGTCATCTCCTCGGCGACGTCACCGACCAGGGCAAGGCCGCGAACGACCCGACGTCTCGGGGGAACGAGATCGGGGGCATCGCGTTCCCGTTCCACTCCGACGGTTCCGACCTCGTGGGCCTGTTCTGTCTCGACGCCGGCGCGAGCGGCGGCGCGAGCGTGGTCGCCAACGTCGTGACGATCCACAACGAGTTGGCGCGCACCGCGCCCGAGCTCGCAGCCGAGTTGTACGCGCCGATGCCGTACGACTTCCGCGGGGAGCAGGCACCCGGCGCCCAGCCCTGGTACACGATGCCGGTGTTCAACCGGTGCGGTGACCGGTTGTTCGTCCGTTACATCCGCCCCTACATCGAGGCGTCACGGCGTCACGAAGACGCGCCCCGACCGTCGGAGGCGGCGCGTGAGGCGATGAACCGGGTCGACGCGATGTGCGCCGATCCGCGGTACCACGTGTCGATGATGATGCAGCCGGGCGACATGCAGTTCGTGAATAACTACCACGTGCTGCACGCCCGTGAGGCCTACGCCGACGATCGGGCGGCCGGCAAGATCAGGCACTTGAAGCGGCTCTGGCTCGAGACCGACGTGCTCACCGACGGTGAGAAGCCGGAGCGGTTCCGCCTCGGTCGCATCGACGGCTACTGGGCGAGCAAGGGCCGCACCAAGAGCGAGCTCAAAGTCTGAGGACCGGTCCCATCATCTCGGCGAAGTTCTCCGAGTAGAAGCGAGCGCGTGCGTCCTCGCCGATGCCTTCGAGTGACGACTCGAATCGGCCGAGCGGGTCGTGGCCGCCTTCGGGGTGCGGGTAGTCGGAGGAGAACAGGAACAGCTCGGGCCCGGCCTGCTCGATCAGCCAGCCGACCGGCTCGGTGGGGAAGGGCGTGAACTTCACCTGACGGCGGAGGTAGTCGCTCGGCCGCAGCGGCAGCTTCAGCGCGGGCTCGGTCTTCTGGAACGTCGTTTGCGCGATGTCGAGTCGTTGCAGCAGCGGCACGACCCACAGCGCGCCCTGCTCGATGCAGCCGCCGCGCAGACCGGGGAACTGCTCGAAGATCCCGTCGAGCACCATGCACGCGAGGAACGTCTCCGGCGGATGGTGGAGCACGAGGAAGTCCTTCGACCGGATGTTCTCGCCGCCACCGAGGAAGTCGGTGGTGGGCGGCTTGCCGTTCGCGTGGAACGCGCGGCGCAGCGGTCGGCCGCCGCCGCCGACGTGCAGCATGAAGGGCACGCCGGTCTCCTCGAGGTGCGCCCACACCGGCCAGTAGTCGGGATGCGTCGGCGACTTCTCCCGCGGGGGAACGGACGGCACGAGGATCGCACCGCAGCCCATCTCGATCGCTTCGCGCGTCGCCTCGAACGCAGCCTGGGGTTCGTTGAGGGGAACGAATCCGACCGGTATCAAGCGGCGATCGGCGGTGCAGAAGTCGACCATCGCCCGGTTGTGCGCGCGGGTGCCGCCGTAGAGCACCTCGAGGTCGTCGGAGGCGAACTGGGTCGCCGCGAACGTGCTGAACACGAGTTGCGAGTCGAAGCCCAGGAGGTCGAGCGCGCGGCTGCGTTCGCCGGGGTCGAAGGCACCCAGTGCGCCCCAGCCCTTCGGACCCATCACGTCGAGCTCGAGCGCGGCCGCCGCCTGTGGGTCGGCGCGGCGCTGCTCCGCG
>CAZLEC010000549.1:0-3519 GCA_964558245.1 uncultured Burkholderiales bacterium
GGTCGTAGCGCTCGCCGTCGACCTGCTCGGACTTCGGCAGCAGCGCCTCGACGCGTTCGCGCAGCTGCACGAGCGTGTAGCGCGAGTCCGACTGCTGCACGATGCCGGTGATCAGCTCGCCGACGCGGTCGCGGTACTCCTCGTACATCATGTCGCGCTCGGCCTCGCGGATGCGCTGCAGGATCACCTGCTTGGCGGTCTGCGCGGCGATACGGCCGAAGTCGGCGGGCGTGTCGTCCCACTCGCGCGTGACGTTGCCTTCTTCGTCGAGCTCCTGAGCGATCACGCGGATCTCGCCGGTCTCGACGTCGATCTCGACCAGCGCCTCCTCGGCCGCGTCGGGCATGCGCTTGTACGCGGTCACGAGCGCGTTGGCCAGCGCCTCGAGCATGATCTCTTCCGAGATCCCCTTCTCGATCGCGAGTGCGGACAGCGCTTCGAGCATCTCGGGATTCTTCATGCGGTCACCCCTTTGCTCGTGGTGGCCCCGGTGCGCCGGCGTTGGCCGGGACGCGGCTGCGGACCCCACTCGAACACGGTGTGGGCCTGCGTGACGTCGGCGTAGTCGAGCTCCTCGCGGACGCCTTCGACCTCGACCGCGCAGCCCTGCGCGCCCGCGTCGACGAGCGTGCCGTGCACGCGCCGCGTACCCGACTCGGTGCGGTACTTGATCGACACGGTCGTGCCGACCGCGCCGGCATAGTGCGCGGGTGTGCGGAGCGCGCGCTCGACGCCCGGGCTGCTGACCTCCAGCAGGAAGGGCCCGGCCGGCGCGGGCGCGTCGTCGAGTAGGGGCGAGACCGCGTGCGTGACGCTGGTGATGGCCTCCAAGTCGACGCCGCCGGGGCGGTCGACCGTGACCCGCAGCGTGCGCGCCTTGCCGGAGCCGGTCAGCTCGATGTCGTAGAGCTCGAGGTCGAGCGCCGCGACCGCGGGCGCGAGGCGCTGACGGAGCGTCTCGACTTGCGCGTCAACGTTCGCCACTGCCACCTGCCTCTCGGTCTTCGACTGGGCGCCTGCAAGAAAAAACGTGGGCCGAGGCCCACGTTGCCCTGCCCCTCGGGCCGCCCACCTGGGCGTGCCGTCAGGACCCCGATAAGAACCAGGTGATTGTAGCGCGTGTGGGTTCCGAGGACCGGGCGCCATTTGCGCCGCCGACGTCGGATTCGCGGCGTTCTGAGCCCCCGGAGCGGCCTCGCGGAGGGTTGCCGGGCCCGCCCGGAGCCGGGTGCCCCGGGCGGAGCGTGCTCGTCCGTGAGCAACGCCCTCATCCGTAAGCTCCGCGCTCGTCCGTGAGCCACCCCGCCCGCCCCTCACTGAGGGGAAGCACTCACTGTGCCGGAGCCACGGAGAGTGGGCAATAAGTCATAGGGCCCAGTTCGCGGCGCTTGCGAGCTTCACCGCGATTAGCGGCTTTCGCGACGGACTTGGGCGCGGGCCTCAGCCGAACATCTCGAGCAGCTCGGCGGGGGCGACGGCATCGAGTTGGCCGTACGTGCAGTCGTCGGTGTCCTTGTCGTCACGCCAGCGGCGGAAGCGTGCGTTGTGCCGGAAGCGCCCGCTCATCAGGCCCTCGTATTCCGCCTCGCACACCCGCTCGATGCGCAGCGGCTCCCACGACATGTCCTTCGACGCGTTCCAACGGTTCGGCCCGCCCGGCATCCGTTGGCCGCTCGCGGCGGCCTCGTTCATCGCGTCGGCCCACTCGCGCCACGGATGACCGTCGAGCGCGTTCGCGCGCAACGGTTGCACGTCGTCGAGCAGCTGTTTGCGCAGGGGGGCCGCCATGGCGCTGACCACGCCGACGTGGTGGAGCACGTGCTCGTCGTCGTACAGACCGACGAGCAGTGACCCGACGCCGTTGCCGTCCTTGTGCATGCGGTAGCCCGCCACCACGCAGTCACACGTGCGCTCGTGCTTCACCTTGAGCATCGCCCGCACGCCGGGCTGGTAGGTGCCGGCGAACGGCTTCGCGACCACACCGTCGAAGCCGGCGCCTTCGAACGCGTCGAACCATCGCAACGCTTCGTCGCGGCTCGTGGTGGCGGGCGTGACGTACAACGGCGGTTGCGCGGCGCCCAACAGCCGATCGAGACCCGCGCGGCGGTCGCGGAAGGGCTCGTCGAGCAGCGACTCCGTTCCCAGCGCGAGCAGGTCGAAAGCGACGTACGAAGCGGGAATCTCCGCGGCGAGCTTCTTCACGCGTGACGCCGCGGGATGTTGACGGAGCTGCAACGCGTCGAAGTCGAGCCCGCGCGGGGTCGCGATCACGAGCTCTCCGTCGAGCACGATCTGATCGGGAAGCTGGGCGAGCAGCGGCTCGCGCAGCTCGGGGAAGTACCGCAACAACGGCTTCTGGTTCCGGCTCTGCAGATCGAGATCGTCGCCGTCGCGGAACACGACGCAGCGAAAGCCGTCCCACTTCGGCTCGTACGACAAGTCGGGAAGCGCCGGCATGTCGCGGGTCAGCTTCGCGAGCATCGGCTCGAACGGCGGTTTCACGGGCAGCGCCACAGTGCCGAAGCTACCCGCGCCCGGCTAGAGCAGGCGGCGGTCGGTGGCCCAGCGCGCGAGCTGATGGCGGCTCGACAGCTGGAGCTTGCGCAACACCGACGACACGTGCGTCTCGACGGTCTTCGCCGAGATGCCGAGGTCGCGCGCCACCTCCTTGTAGGCGTAGCCGCGCGCGATCAAGCGCAACACCTCACGCTCGCGCGGCGTGAGCTGCTCGAGCTCGGGATCGGTGGCGGGAGGTGCCTCACTCGAGAACGCGTCGAGCACGAACCCGGCGAGCCGGGGCGAGAACACCGCGTCGCCGGCCGCGACTGCGCCGATCGCGGCGACGAGATCGTCGGGGCCGATGGTCTTGGTGACGTAGCCGCGCGCGCCCGCTCGGATCGTTGCGATCACGTCTTCCGGTGCGTCGCTCACGGAGAGGGCGAGGAACCGGATGTCGGGATGCGACGCGAGCACCTCGGAGATCACGCGAGCACCGCCGCCGCCGGGCATGTGCACGTCGACCAGCACGACGTCGGGCGCGCGGTCACGGATCATCTCGATGGCCGCGTCGACCTCCGACGCGCTGCCGACCACCTCGACCCGACCGCCCAACTCGGCGCGCACACCGGAGAGGAAGAGCTGGTGGTCGTCGACCAGGAAGACGCTGATCACTGGTCGACCGCTTCGGTCACGCGCGGGAGCGACATCTCGACCTCGGTTCCCTCACCCGGCGTCGTCCGCACTTCGCCGGATCCTCCGGCCCGGGCGAGCCGATCGACGATCGAGCCCGAGATCCCCCGCCGATCGGCGGCCACGGCTGCGGGATCGAATCCGTGGCCGCGATCGCGCACGAAGATCGACACGCGTTGCGGCTCCACCTCGAGGTACACCGAGACCGCCGGCGCCCCGGAGTGGCGGACCGCGTTCACGATCGCCTCGCGCGCGGCGAGCAGCAGGGGTTGCATGCCGGCCGCGGGGCAATCGCGCACACGAACGACCTCGACCGGAACACCGTGCTCC
>CAZLEC010000550.1:0-3491 GCA_964558245.1 uncultured Burkholderiales bacterium
GGATGCACGAAGAGGGCTTCAAGAAGGCACTCACCAACGTGCTCAATCGTTACGCGCGCAACAAGGGCCACCTCAAGGAGAAGGACGAGAACCTTCTCGGCGAGGACATCCGGGAAGGTCTCACCGCGATCATCTCGGTGAAGCTGCGCAACCCGCAGTTCGAAGGGCAGACCAAGACCAAGCTCGGCAACACGGAGATCCGTTCGTTCGTCGAGCGCATCACCAACGAGAAGCTCGCCGACTGGCTCGAGGAACATCCCACCGAGGGCAAGGCGACGGTGCAGAAGTGCCTCCAGGCCGCGCACGCCCGCGTTGCGGCGCGTGCCGCGCGCGATCTCACGCGCCGCAAGTCGTTGTTGGAGTCGGCGTCGATGCCCGGAAAGCTCGCCGATTGCTCTTCGCGCAACCCGGAAGAGTCGGAGTTGTTCATCGTCGAGGGTGACAGCGCCGGCGGGAGCGCCAAGAAGGCGCGCAATCCTCGCTTCCAGGCGATCCTGCCGATTCGCGGCAAGATTCTCAACGTCGAACGCGCCCGCATCGACAAGATGTTGCGCAACGAGGAGATCCAGACGCTCATCTCCGCGAGCGGTACCGGTCTCGGCGAAGAGTTCGACCTGACGAAGCTGCGCTACCACAAGATCATCGTGATGACCGACGCCGATGTCGACGGCAGCCACATCCGCACGTTGTTGTTGACGTTCTTCTACCGCCAGCTCCCGGAGTTGGTGCGCGGCGGTCACATCTATATCGCCCAACCGCCGCTCTTCAGCGCCAAGATCGGCAAGGACGACCGCACGTATCTGAAGGACGAAGCCGAGATGCGCGCGTTCGAAGCCGCGCACGAGGGTCGCAAGATCGAGGTCGGCCGCTTCAAGGGGCTCGGCGAGATGGACTGGTCGGAGTTGGGCGATACGACGATGAACCCCGAGACCCGCACGCTGTTGCAGGTGTCGGTCGAGGACGCCGCCATCGCCGACGAGATCTTCTCGTCGCTGATGGGCGACGACGTGGAGACGCGCCGCAGCTTCATCCAGCACAACGCCAAGGACGTGCGCTTCCTCGACATCTGATGCGCGGGCGCGTGTTGGTCGTTGGAGACGTGATCGTCGAGAGGACATCGAAGAATGCCTGACGAACCGCAGACTCTGGGCAACGTCGAGCCCATCGAGATCCAGGAGGAGATGGAGCGGTCCTTCCTCGACTACGCGATGTCGGTCATCACCTCGCGTGCGCTTCCCGACGCGCGCGACGGTCTCAAGCCGGTGCAACGCCGGATCCTCTACGGCATGTACGACCAGGGCATGCGCCCGGATCGTCAGCACCGCAAGTCGGCCAACGCGGTCGGGCACGTGATGGCCATCTACCACCCGCACGGCGACCAGGCGATCTACGACGCGCTCGCCCGCATGGCGCAGGACTTCTCGCTGCGGTACCCGCTCATCGACGGGCACGGAAACTTCGGTTCACCCGACCCGAACGACCGTCCTGCCGCCCAGCGCTACACGGAGGCGCGCCTCGCGCCGCTCGCGATGGAGTTGGTCGGCGAGATCGACGAGAACACCGTCGACTTCGTGGAGACGTACGACGGCCAGCACCAGCAACCCGAGGTGTTGCCGGCGCATTTCCCCAACCTGTTGGTGAACGGCGGCGGTGGCATCGCGGTGGGGATGGCCACCAACATCCCGCCGCACAACCTGCGCGAGGTCATAGACGCGACGATCCACCTGATCGACGACCCCGACGCGACCGTCGAAGACCTGATGCAGCACGTGACCGGTCCCGACTTCCCGACCGGCGCGACCATTCTCGGCCGGGCCGGCATCGCGGAGTGCTACCGCACCGGACGGGGCTCGATCCGCATGCGTGCCGTCGCCGAGATCGACGAGGACGCACGCGGTGGGCAGCGCATCGTGGTCACCGAAGTGCCGTACCAGACCTCGGTCGAGGTGATCGGCCAGAAGATCGCCGAGCTCGTGAACGACCGGCGCATCGAAGGCATCCGCGACGTCCGCAACGAGTCGGCGGGTGACACCGTTCGGCTCGTCGTGGAGTTGAAGCGCGACGCCAACGCGCAGGTCGTGCTCAACCAGCTCTACAAGCACACGCCGATGCAGTCGTCGTTCGCGGCCAACGTGCTCGCGCTGGTCGACGGCGTTCCCCGGTTGCTCGGGCTGGTGCAGGCGCTCACGGTCTACGTCGCCCACCAGGTCGAGGTCGTCACCCGCCGAAGTGAGTTCCGGCTCGGCAAGTTGCGAGACCGGTCCCACGTGCTCGAGGGCCTGCTGAAGGCCCTCGACATGATCGACGCGATCATCACCCTGATTCGCAACTCGGAGTCGGCCGAGACCGCCAAGGCGGAGTTGATGGCCGCCCCCTTCGAGTTCAGCGAAGTGCAGGCGACCTACGTGCTCGACATGCCGTTGCGCCGGCTGGCGGCGTTGGAGCGCCAGAAGGTCCGCGACGAGTACGACGAGACCCAGGTGAAGATCGCCGAGCTCGAGGCGATCCTCGGCGACGAGCAGAGGCTCCGCGAGGTCATCAAGGAAGAGCTCGGGGAGGTCCGCGAGAAGTACGGCGACGACCGGCGCACCGAGATCACGACCGACTACGGCGACCTGGCCGACCTCGACCTCATCGAAGACGAAGAGCTCGTGGTGGTGCTGTCCCAGAAGGGCTACGTGAAGACGGTCGCCGTCGACGAGTTCCGCGTGCAGGGCCGGGGCGGCAAGGGCGTGCGCGGCGGCAACCTCCGCGACGAGGACTACGTGGAGCACCTGCTCACCTCCACCGCTCACTCGTACTTGTTGTTCTTCTCGAACCGCGGCCGTGTGTACCGATTGCGCGCGCACGAGATCCCGATGAAGGACCGAACCGCGCGCGGTGTCGCGTTGGTGAACCTCGTCGCGCTGCAACCCGACGAGCACATCCAAGCGATCATCGACACGCGTACCTACGAGGACGGCGCGTATCTGTTCTTTGCGACCCGCAACGGCGTGGTGAAGAAGACCCGGATGTCGGAGTACGACTCGTCGCTTCGCGCCGGCCTGATCGCGATCAATCTCAACGACGGCGACGAGCTGGTTCGCGTCATACAGACGTCAGGCAACGACGACGTGTTCATGGTCTCGAAGCAGGGCATGACCATCCGCTACTCCGAGGACGACGTGCGGCCGATGGGTCGTGCGACGGCAGGGGTGCGCGGGATGAAGCTCAAGAGCGCCGACGACGGCGTGGTGAGCTGCGACGTCGCACGCGACGAGGGCGTGCTGCTCTTCGTCTCCTCCAGCGGGCACGGCAAGCGGACCCCGGTCGCCGCCTTCAACCGGCAGGGCCGGGGCGGCCAGGGCGTTCGGGGCATGCGTGTCACCGAGGCGCGGGGCGTCGTGGTCTCGGCGTTCATCGTGGCCCCGGGCGACGAGGTCCTGGTGTTCTCCTCGGCCGGCAACCTCGTGCGGATGGGTGTCGACGAGATCTCCGAGCAAGGTCGCGAC
>CAZLEC010000551.1:0-3484 GCA_964558245.1 uncultured Burkholderiales bacterium
ACGTCGCGCCGAGTCCGCGTCGATTCTTCGAGTCGGGCTTCGGGCTCTGCGTGCCGTCGACCGACCCGAGTACGTCTCCGGTCAGCTCGACAACGGCGGCGCCGACGACCACGACGACGCGACCCGCGACCACCACGACCGCGGCACCGACGACCACGACCACGAGGCCCGCGACCACCACCACGACAACCGCGGCGCCCACGACCACCACCACGAAGCCCGCGACCACCACGACAACCGCGGCGCCCACGACCACCACCACGAGGCCCGCGACCACCACCACGACCGCGGCGCCCACGACCACCACCACGAGGCCCGCGACCACCACGACGACGACACCGACGACGCAGCCATGCGCCGGCGTGATGATCGGCGGCGTCTGCATCATCAACGCCTGAGAAGGACGCAGTCCGCGTAGGGTCGGGACGTGCCCGACCTCTACGGTCTCGGGCGAGGAAGTGGAGGAACATGGGAACGATCCGCCCGTCGGCAACCTCGGGGTGCCCCCGCGCGACTTCCTCGCTCGGGCACGGCTCGCCGATCGCGTCGATGGCGAGCCCGGCGCCCGCGAACGCGTCGAACCACCCGGTGAGCGTCCGCCGCACGTAGGTGATGGTGAACGGCCGGTGCCGGGCCCGGAGCTCGTCGGGTTGTGAGCCGAACGTCCACGTCTCGGTGAGCGGACCTTCGTAGAAGTAGTCGCCGACGGCCAGCATCTCGCGCCGCCCGTCGGCGTCCTCGATCCACCGGCGCACGCGTGTGCTGCCGAACGGATGCAGGATCGAGAACTGCGCGAAGCCGCCGGGCGCCGGCACGCGCGGGCGACTTCGGCGAGCGTCGTCTCCGGATCGGCGACGTCCATCAAACTCATGAAGCCGGTCACGAAGTCGAGGCCCCCGTCGCGGAACGGCAGGATCGCGCCGTCGGCGAGCACGAAGCGGATGCGGTCGCTCGGCACCTCCGCGGCCGCGGCGACGAAAGGCGCGCTGGTGTCGAGCGCCACGAGCTCGGCGCCGGCCGCGGCGAGCAAGCGGTTGTTGTGAGCCTCGCCGCAGCCCAAGTCGAGGCCGAAGCGACCCTCGACCGGCGGCAGCATCCCGAAGAACGCGGGCGTGTTCACGAGGTCGCGGTTCACGTCGTATCCGGCGCGGGACAGCTCGATCCACGCGGGCGCGTTCGCCTCCCAGATCTCGCGGGTATCGGGTCGTTCCACCGCTCGATACTGGCACGCACCCAAGAGTTCGCGCCCGGTGCGACTCTTCTTCCCGTGGACGACAACGGATTCGCCGAGTGGTACCGGGAGCAGTACCGCCGCGTGTTCGCGTCGGTGCTGCTCGTCTCGGGCGACCACGCGGCGGTGGCCGACGCGGTCGACGAGGCGTTCGCCCGAGCCCTCGAACGATGGGCGCGGGTGAGCGCGATGGACTCGCCGATCGGCTGGACGTTCACCGTCGCTCGCAACCAGCTGCGGCGCAGCGCTCGGCGCCGCGCGCGTGAACGCGAGCTCGCGCCCGCGCCCGCCGTTGCGGCGGAGGTCGACGTCGCCTTGTGGGCGACCGTGCGCTCGCTGCCCAACCGGGAGCGCGAGCTCGTCGCGCTCCGCTACATCGCCGGCCTCACCGAGAGCCAGATCGCTTCGACGCTCGGCATCGCGCCGGGCACGGTCGCGCGCGGTCTCCACGACGCGCGTGCACACCTGCACTCCATGCTCACTCCCGAGGAGGACCCGGCATGATCGACCTCGAGCAATCGCTGCCGGCACTCGTCGACCTCGCGCCCGCGCCCCCGCCCCTGGCGTCGGTGGCGCGGCGGGCGCGGCAGCGACGGCGGCACCGCCGGACCATCGCGGTCGCCGCCGCGATGTCGGTGCTGGCCGCCGGAGCGATCGGTGCGTTGGCAGCCGGGTCGGCCCGCCACGCGCCGCACCTCGCGACAGTCGCACCGCCAACCGTCGACCACGTGCGGGTCACGATGCTCGACGGTTCGCAGCTCGAGATCAGCGGCCCGCCCTCACTCGGGCTGACCAATCTGGAGCCCGCGTTCAACGGCGCGCTCGGCCCGGTCGCCGTCCCGGGGTCGAGACCACCCGCCCACGGCTTCTCGGTCGGCCACAACCCTCCCACGGATTTGGGTGCCGTCGTCGGCCGCTACCGAACGCACGACGGCCACGAGCTCGTCGTGCACACGTCGTCGTTCGGCGTCACCGCGGCCGTGCAGTACGGCGACTGGTGGCTGTCGGCGACCTGGAGCGACAGCCCATCCGCGCAATGGACCGCGTTCGCCTCCGAGCTGAACGCGAAGGAGAGCGCCGACGGCTATCTCGTGGTCGAACCCACGGATCCGAGTTGGCAGGTTGGCCCGACCGACGCTCCGGACGCCCAGCTCGGCGGCGACGCGTACGGGAGTGGCGCTTCGTTCGCGTTCTTCGGACCCCGCACGTACCCCGCCGGCTGCCCGACCGGCGACGCGGAGAGGCACACGTCCCAAGGCTGGCCGGTGTCGACGGAGAACGGCGCGTGGTGGTGCGATCCCGATGCGAAGGTCCGCGTCGCCGTCTGGGATCAACACCTCGTCGACGCCGCACTGACCGGCCTGCGCGTTGCGTACACGTCGGCAACCGCGGCGGTCGACCGCATCACGACGCTCGACGGCTCGACGTTCGACGTCACCGCGCCTTCGTCGGTGCTCGATCAGCTCTCCCTGCAGGGAGGCGTTTGGGTCGACGGGCTCGACTCGCCGAACGTCCTCAACGAGACGCCGAACATCCTCCCGGTCGACGTCAGACGCGGTGCGTTGCCGGCCGGCGCGAGCGAACCCAGCCTCCCGACCGCCGACGGCCACCGGTTCTTCTCGTACCACCTGCCCACCGAATGCGACTGTGATGTGCTCGCGGCCACGTATGGCGAGTGGCTCGTCGAGATCGAGGTCGAGAGGAGCGGCGGCACGCAGACGATGTCGGTTGCCGACCGCGCCCGGGTCGCGTCGCTCTTCGGCGCGCACGAGACCGCCGACGGCTTCTTGGTGATCGATCCGACCGCCCCGATGCACCGATCCGCCGGAGGCGCAGGCGGAGCCGACATCGTGCTCGACGGCCTCGACATGTACACGCCGGCCACCCAGGCGTGCTCACCGCCGGGCTCGGTCGACGCGCACACACCCGAAGGCTTCCCGGTGCACTTCTTCGGCAGCGACAAAGCGACATGGTGCGATCCGAACGCCCACGTCTCGGTCGACATCCTCTCCGGAGGTACCCGTGCTCTCGTCGACGAGGTGCGCGTGCGAAGAATCCCGTGACGCCCGAACCTGCATCTGATGCACAAACAGGTCGGCTGACGCCCCGTTCCTCTTCTGATGAGGATTCGGGTGGGGACGGACCGGCGCGGCGGGCGCGGGTGACGCGAAAGTGCCGGGCCCGAGGGCCCGGCACCTGCCGCTTCTCGCAACCGCCTCGGCTAGTCGCCGGCGGCGGCACTTCCTGACTCGT
>CAZLEC010000552.1:0-3472 GCA_964558245.1 uncultured Burkholderiales bacterium
CTGCTGCTTCGGGGTCGGACGGGTCGCGATCGATGCCCATCGCGCGGTACATCGGCTCGTTCTCGTACGCGGTCAGATCGACGGACTCGAGCAATGTGATGCGTTCGATACGCGAGCACACTGCGGTCGCGCCGAGCGCGACCATCGCCACGTGGCCGGGATAGGTCCCACTCGCATACAAGGTCGCTTTACCGCGTCGCGCGGCGTCGATGATCCGTGACTGCACGTCGTCGCCGTACCCGTCGCCCGCGAGTTGGTACATCGACGTCACGATGTTCGTACCCATCTCGAGGATGCGCACGACGTGATCGATGTCGGGCCGATACGGCGTGTAGACGACACAGTCGGAGCCGAGCGCGAGTAGCGCGTCGATGTCATCGGTCGCGATGACACCGATGGGTTCGATCCGACACAACTCGCCGACGTCACGGCCGACCTTGTCCGCCGACCACGCGTAGCAACCGACGATCTCGATCGCGGGGTGGTCGACCATGGCGCGCACTGCGGCACGGCCGGTCTTGCCGGTTGTCCACTGCGCGACGCGCAGCACGGGTTTCACTCCCATGGTTCGAAAAGGCCTTCGAACTCGAGTTTGCCGTTCGTGACTCGGCCGTAGAGGAGCCAGTCACCGCGGAACATGCCGTGTTCGTGAGGCGCGCACGCGATGTGCGTGTGCGCACCACCCGTCGCGCTCGGCATGAAGCGAATCGACTCGAGTCCGGTCTTCAGGCCGGGACCGCTCAGGATCGGCGCACGGAAGAGCCCTTCAACGAGCACCCGCGCGGTGTCGTACGCGAGCACCGGGATCGCGTTCGGCCACATCGGCGGCGACTCGCCGTGCTTCGCGACGAACCGATCGTGGAACTGCTGCGCGAGCCTGTTCGAGGGATCGAACTGATCGATGCCGACCCAGCCCTCGAACAGGTCGAAGCCCATGAGGTACCACATGAACGCGGTGCTCATGATCCGCGCGGGGTCCCACGCGAGCTCATCGAGCGCGCGCCGCAATAGACCCTTTGCCGCCAACATGCCGTAGCCCATGTAGACGAGCGCGTCCGCGTTGGCCTGACGCAGGTTGTCGAGGTTCTCCGCGAGGTTCTCCGGACTCTGCGACACCGTTTCGACCGCCGCGATACTCACGCCGCGCCGGCGGCACTCCATCCGGAAGTAGCGGAAGTACTCCTCGCCATTCGGTGCGATCTCGCTCAACACGGCAATGCGTTGATGGCCCTGTTTCACTAACCATGATACGACGAGCGCTGCGTCACCACCGCAATCGCCGTTGCCGAGCCGGAAGCAGTAGTCGCCCTGCAAGCGGTCGGTGCCCGCCCACGAGATCAGCGGCACCTGGAGCTCGTTGGCCAACGGCGCGACGGTGATCGCATTGTCGGAGCTGTACGCCCCCGCAATGCCGATGCAGCCCTCGTCGACCAAGTACTTGAAGCCGTCGATCGCGTTCTTCGCCGAGCCGTTCGGCAGGCCGTGTTCCTTGTGCAGCACGAACTCGTACGCGCGATCCAACACGCCCGACTCGACTGCCTCATCGAACGCCAGGCGGTGGATCTTGTCGTAGCCGCCGCCCGGGCCGTCGAGACAAGCCCCGAGCCAACCGATCTTGATGGGTTCCGGCATCATTTCCCCTCAGGATTCCGTGCGGTTCTCGCCGCTCGCTCAACGAGTGCCACGACCATTGCGACGGCCTCGTCGTACACGTCGTCGCCTCGGACCGAGTCGCGAAAGAGGCCCGACCGATCGAGCGCGATAACGCCGTTCAGTGTCGACACACATAGGTACGCGAGCTCGGGCAACAACTCGACGCTGTATGACTCGAGGACCGCGCGCATCGCCGCGCCCGCGGACGCTCCCGCCGCTTGGATGGCAGGACGGTCAATCGGCGCGCTCACCGCGAGCGCGTATCGGCCAGGATGGCGGACGGCGAATTCGCGCAGGGCCAGCGCGAGTGCCTCGACGCCCTGCCGTTTAGCCTTGCCCATCGCGGCGCGTTGTAGATCGTCACCGAGCTCGGCGAGCGCACGGATCTGGACGTATCCGAGGAGCGCTTCGATGCTCTCAACGTGGTTATAGAGCGACGGGACGCGCACACCGACCTTGTCGGCGAGCGCCGTCATCGTCAAGTACTCCCAACCGTCGACGTCGACGATGGCCTCGGCCGCACTGACCACAGTGTCGCGGTCGAGGCGCGTCCGCGTCATTGACCCAGCCCGAGTGCGCGCCGCACGACCGTGACACGCTCTCGCTGCTCTCGTTTGCTCACAGCGGCGCCGCGAACCAACGCCGATCCGTGGAAGGTGCCCGGGAACAAGTGAAGCTCCACCGAAACCCCCGCGGCGAGGAGCTGGAGTGCGTAGTTGATGCCTTCGTCGCGAAGGGGATCGAACTCCATCACCGAGATGTATGCGGACGGAAGCCCGACGTGATTGGTCGCCCTCGGCGGAGCAGCGTAAGGAGAGATGTCATCACCGGAGACACCGCCGAGATACCAACGCCAGCTTTGCTCGGCCGCATGGAGGTTCCACAGTGGCGTGTCATCGAACTGCCGCATGCTCTGCGTGACGAGCCGATCGTCGAGCTCCGGGTACCCGAGGAACTGGAAGCAAACCGCGGGACCGCCGTAGTCCCGCGCATACAGGGCGAGACCGGCGGCGATCCCTCCCCCGGCGCTGCCTCCTGCGATCATGATCCGCCCAGGGTCGATCCCGAGCTCGGCCGCGTTGTCGTGAAACCAACTGAGCGCGGCATGACAATCCTCGACTGCCGCGGGTGCGGGATGTTCGGGCGCGAGCCGATACTCGACGTCGATCACCACCGCGCCGACCTGGCGGGCGAGCTGTGCCGCGCCGGTGTCAAAGAGATAGATGCTGCCGCCGGAGAACCCGCCGCCGTGGATCGAGACGATTCCCGGTACGGGCGCAACGGACCTCAGTTCAGGCCGGTAGAGGCGAAGAGGAACATCGGGCGCCCCGATCGGGCCAGGGACAGTGAGGTCCACAACCTCCAGGGCCGCGATGTCGGGCGCCATGCCGGGCATGGATGCAAAGAACGCCGCGGTCAACTCTCGAGCCGCGACCGCCTCCGCAACACCGCTCGTCGGTGAGGCGGGCTGAGGCACCGGCAGGTTCGCAACGAACGGGGCCAGCTCCGGATCGAAGTCGTAAGCCACTACTCCGAGCCGCCCACGGACGAGCGCGGGAAGTGCCACGCGAAGTGTCCGTCCGCCTTGTCGGCAACAGCATGAGCGTCGAGGCGGGCCGTCATGAACCGATACTATAGGTCCTAGTTAATTGGCAATAGTGCTTAGGTGAACGAGTGTGGATCCAGCCGTCGGACTCATCGCGGACTGGGACCCGGCGCCGGTCCGGACCTGAACTCTCTTGAAGGTTGGTGACCTGCTGCTTGAGAAAGTGAACCTGATCGCGCAGCTTTGCCAACGACGTTCGGGCTCACGAGGGCG
>CAZLEC010000553.1:0-3465 GCA_964558245.1 uncultured Burkholderiales bacterium
AGGTCGTCCTTCGGGATGCCCTTCGAGACGTGGTTGAGGAGCGAGTCGGCGTCGTCGCCGAGCAGTGAGGCGATGTCCATCCGGGGAATCGTACGCGACGCCCGGCACGGGTCGGAACGGCACGCTGGGCACGGGCCTACGCTCCTGGCCGTGCCGACGTTTCCAGGTTCCCACGTGCTCGTTACCGGCGGATCGAGCGGTATCGGCCTCGAGACCGCCCGCCTCGCTGCCGGCCGCGGGGCCAAGGTGTCGCTGATCGCCCGGCGCGCCGACGTGCTCGACCAGGCGGCGGCGCAGCTCCGCGACGCGGGTGGGCAGGTCGCGGCGGCGGCCGCCGACGTCGCCGACGCGGCGCAGGTCGGCACCGCGGTCTCTGCGCTCACCGCCGCGCTCGGACCCGTCGACGTCGTGGTCTGCTCCGCGGGCCAGGCGCGCCCGGGCTATTTCGAGCAGCTCGATCCCGATCTCTTCCACCAGATGATGGACGTCAACTACTTCGGCACGGTCAACGTCGTGCGCGCGGTCGTCCCTTCCATGATCGAGCGGCGGCGCGGGAGCATCGTGGGGGTGTCGAGCGCGGCCGGCCTCGTCGGCGTGTTCGGTTACACGGCGTACGCACCGACGAAGTTCGCGGTGCGCGGCTTCCTCGAGTCGCTACGGGGCGAGCTCGTGCCGTACGGCATCCACGTGGGCTGTTCCTTCCCGCCCGACACCGACACGCCGCAGCTCGCCGACGAGAATCAGTACAAGCCGAAGGAGACGAAGGCGATCTCGGGCACCATCAAGCCGCTTTCCGCCGAGCGGGTCGCCACGAGCATCGTCGAGGGCATCGAGAAGGAGCGATTCCTGATCATCCCCGATGCGTCCACGAAGGGCCTGGCCAAGATCGCCGGACTCGCACCCGGGCTCGTCAGCCGGGTGATGGACCGCTCCGTGCGGAAGGTCCGCGGAACGTGACGTACTGACGCAAGATCTCCGCGGCGATCTCCTCGACGCCGGGTTCGAACCCGTCGGTCGTGTCGACGAGGATGCACGGGCACCCGAGGTCGAGTGGTTCGAGCAGCTGCGCCTGCAACTCCTCGACGTAGGGGAGCAGTGCGTCGACGCGGTGCTCGTTCAGGGGATCGACGCGCATGCGGGCTTCGAAGCGCCCCACGGCGTGCGGCAGTGAACGTTCACGAGCACGGCGCTCGGCGCGATGCGCGCGGCGATGTCCGGCTCGCTCACGCCGCGTATGAGCGTCATGTCGCCGACGAGGCTGATGCCCGCCGCGACGAGGCCCTCGACGGTCGCGTAGAAGAGCTCGGGACCGAACGGCGCCTGATCGATGTCGCCCGTCCCCAGCGTCAAGAGCGCGCCTTCGCGGAGCCGGTCCTTGTCGACGACGGGGATGCGCAGGCGTTCGCCTAGCAGGCGCGCCAGGGTGGACTTGCCCGAACCCGGCGCGCCGCTCATCAACACGGCGAGGGGGGTGCGGTCGGCGTTCATGGCGAGGGCTCAGTAGCGGAGCTCGGCGACGACCGCGAGATGGTCGGATCCCCAGAGGCCGTCGACGGGCACGTCGCCCGCCAGGTGCGCGCCCAGCACGTGCCCGACGCCGCCCAGCTTCGGGTGACCGACCATCACGTGGTCGATGCGGCGGGCAATGTCGAGGCCCGCCGCCGCGAACGGGTTGGCGTTCGACCACGTGTAGCCCGGGTCTTCGTTGCCGGCGGCCTCCCAGGCGTCGCGGAACACGACTCGCGGTACCGGCGACGCGCGGCGCCCGGTCAGCATCCTGATCTCGTCGCTCGTCGGGTCGGCGTTGAGGTCGCCGCAGAGCACTGCGGGAAACGGCCGGGGCCGCATCGCGCGAACGAACCGGCAGATCTCCGCGACTTGCTCCTGGCGGATCGCACTGTGGTCGTCGGACCAACTGAGGTGCGCGCAGAAGATCTGGATGGGGCCGCGCGGTCCGTCGACCTCGGCGAACAGGCAGAGCCGTTCCTCGCCTTCGTCGTCGACCGCGTCGTGAGCGCCGCGGCGGGGCAGGCTCAGCACTTCGTGGCGGGTGATGGGCCAGAGCGAGAGCACCGCGTTGCCCGAGCGCGCGCCGTCGCGTTCGAGGTTCGGCGAGAACACCGGTTCGCCGCAGCCGAGCGCGTCCGCGATCTCGCGCGCCTGGCTCCGCGTGTCGTCGTCCCAGACTTCCTGCAACGCGAGGATGTCGGCGTTGATCGCGCGCAGGTTCTCGACGATCACGGGCAGTCGCGCTTCCCACGGCCCGTACCGGCCCCAGAGGTTCCACGTGACGATGCGCACGCGCGTCTTCACGAGTGGTCCGTAGCCCGGGTCGTGGGCGGGGAGTTCGGTGCTCGCCATGCCGAGATCATGGCCGATGATCGGCCGCCGGGTCGACGCCTGCGCCCGCGCGCTCTAGCGTTCGGGGTGTGATCCGGCGGCTCGGCAAGAACCTCACGGTTTACAAGGGCGAGGCGCCCGAGGCGAGCGTCGAGCTCGAGCGCGACGGCTGTGCGGTGCTGCGCGCCGTGTTCGGTCCCGCCGAAGTGGCCGAGCTCCGGAGCGAGATCGACGCGGTGTTCGAGTCGGTGCCACCCGAGCGGGTCCGTGACGACAAGGAGGAGTTCCGCTACGAGATGCTGAACCGCAGCGCGGCGTGCCAGCGCGCGGTCGGGCATCCGCGGATCCTCGAGGCGATCGAGCCGTTGCTCGGCGACGACTGCCACGTGATCGCGAACACCGCGTGGCGCAACCCTCCGGAATTCTCCGGCGGTAGCTGGCACTCCGACGCCGGGCCGCACGTTCCCCGGCCCGAAGGCGTGCCGTGGGACGATCGCATCCCGTATCCCGTGTTCGCCGTCGGCGCGCACATCCTGTTGCAGGACTGCTCGCTCGCCGACGGGCCGACCGCGGTGGTGCCCGGGAGCCATCGCTCGGGCCGGCTCGCGCCGTTCGATCGCATGTACGACGTCGATCTCTCGTACGACGGCCGCCCGCCCGTAATTTTGGAAGGCGCGGCAGGTGACGTCTCGTTGTTCGTGTCGGACGCGTGGCACCGCGGGCTGCCGGCGAGTGACGGACGGGGCCGGTACTTCCTGCAGGTGCACTACGCCCGGCGCGACATCGCGCAACGGATCCGCATCACCTCCGTCGTCAACCATCTCAGCGAAGAGGCAATCGCGCGCGCCGACACCGGTCGGGCGCGCGACCTCGTCGGCCTGCACCGCGCCGCCTTCTACGACGCGTGAGGAAGGCGGGCGCGAGTGATTCGCGCCCGAGTTCATTGGGGTCTTGCGGGTTTGCGTGATGCTCCGCTTGGTTCAGGCTGTCAATGGGAGTGTGTTGTAGATCGCCGCCGGCGATGTATCGCTGGAGGCATCGGATGGTTTCGCGTGTGGTTTGCGTTCGATGTTCTCGATGCCGGTCGACCGCTCACTTACAAGGCATGAAGCCCGTCTCACCCAG
>CAZLEC010000554.1:0-3463 GCA_964558245.1 uncultured Burkholderiales bacterium
GCCCTCCACGTCGCTGTATACCGCGAGCGGCACGATCTCGTGCGTCGGCTGCTGGCGGCCGGGGCCGACCCGGCCGCGACCGACGCGCACGGCCGCACCGCCGCGGACTGGGGTGCCCTGAAAGCGGTCCGCCGGTCTGAGGCTCATGACGGCGCTGTCCTGTGGACCCGGATCCGGGCAATCGACTTGTTCGCGCCGCTGCGGCGAGGGGCGCTGGTGCACATCCCGCCCGCGTACGGGCTCGGCGCGATCGTCGCTGTGCTCGGTTTGGTCGACGCTCTCGCCCCCGCGCACTGGTGGATGATCGGGTTCGAGCACGGACCCTACGAGTCGGTCGAGTTGGAGCGGGACGCGCGCGAGCGCGGCATGACCGCGACGATCGATCTGATCGGGCCGGGCGATCCCGGCGATCGCCGCCGGCAGTTCGCGGACACCCTCGAGCGGCTGGCCGCGACGCCCGGTCCCAAGGTCGTCACGTGTGTGCCCGCGCCGGGGCACGAGCACGATGTCACCGTCGGTCTTCCCGGCCTCGCGGCCGACCCGTCGGTGTTGGCAACCGTCGTTGTGGCGAGTTACACGCCTGAGCCGGCGGCGGTCCCCGAGGCGCTCCCCGAAGGTTTCGATGCGCGCATCACTTTCGACCGGGCCCGCGCCCGCGCTCGCCTCTGGCCCGCGATCGATCCGGACCGCACCAGCGTGCGGACTTACCCGGACGAGCGCCACGAGCACATCGCCCGCGCCGCTCGCGCCGCGCTCGCCGACTACGGCGCGGTCGACCCCGCGTTCGCTTTAGCCGACCCGTCCGCGTTCGACGACCCGGCTGCGGCCGAGCGCGCGCAGGCGCTTGTGCGATACCTGGCCCACTCGTTCCGCGTGGTTGAGATGTTCCTCGCGCTGCCGGCGGTCGAAACGCCGATAGCGCAGGTTCTCGACAGTGTCGGGGACCTGCTCGGCCTCTAAGGGTTCAGTCCTCCTCCAAGGTCGAAGGACGCGCGGGTTCATTCAGGGTGCGGTCGGGTTGGTCCGTCGTCGAAGACGTGACCGGGGCGGGAGTGGTGGCAGAACGCTTCGCTGACGCATGCCGAATGTTCGTCGGGCCGGGAACCCGACGTGCCTTTCGCCGTCCGCCCTGGCTGCGGGACGCATCGCCTGGATGAGGTGGACCACAATCGTGGGTGTGGCACTGACGCACGATGATTGCAGCAGGTCATGAGCGCGCGCTTCGAGGAGATTGATCGGCGCCCGACAGCATTGGGTGAGATCACCTTGAGGCGACGATTGGAACCGACGCTTCAGATCGACGTGTATGAAGTCAAGTTGGGCGACGAGTTCCTGATGTCGAGTCTTTTCACCGTCGCTGAGATCGCACTCGCCGAGCTCGCGCTTGGAGAGTTGCCGGGTACCGATCTCGATGTCGTCGTCGGTGGCCTCGGGCTCGGCTACACGGCTCGTGCGGTTCTGGAGGATCCGCGCGTAGGTTCGGTTCAGGTTGTCGAAGCGTTGGGGGAGGTGATCGAGTGGCATGAGCGTCACCTCGTTCCGTTTGCGTCCGAGTTGACTTCAGATCCTCGATGCCACCTGATCAAAGGCGACTTCTTCGCGATGGTCGCAGAAGGCTCGGAATTCGGGCCGGCCGCGCGTAACCGGTGTCACGCCGTCCTTGTCGATATCGACCACACGCCGCGACACCTCCTCCATGCCAGCCACGCGAACTTCTACGTCGCAGAGGGGCTGCGGCGACTCGCCGGCCGTCTCCATCCGGGTGGTGTCTTCGCGCTGTGGTCCGACGGCGCGCCAGATCGGGAGTTCGTCGCGGTCGTGGAAAACGCGTTCGCATCGTGCGACGCGCACGTCGTGACCTTCCCGAACTTCTACACGGGAGGGGAATCGGCGAGCACTGTCTACGTCGCCAAGGTTGGCGCCGCCTGATGGTGACGGCGTAGGTCCGCAGGGTCACCAGACCGTTGACGGCAGGAACATATCGGTAGAACCAGACTGCGGGCGCAGGTCAACAGCGCCGCATACCGGGTCGTCAACCCGAACAGTCGCACGTTGTCGAAGGGCACTCTGTCCGGCACGTCCTCGATCCGATGCGGTTCATATCCCGCCACCTACGCGGCGTTCGGGGGCACCGAGCGGCGTCGTTATGGGACGCGCGGTATGGGACACCGTTCCGGGTCTCTGCTTGGAGAAAAGACTGAAGATCGACCGGGCGGTTGGTCGGGCGGTTCTGGGTCGAGGGACCAACGCGGTCGCGCAATCTGTCGCGACGGGTGTCGCGCACGAAGCCGCCGCACAGACCGCGGCACGCGGCCGCGAATATGCGGCAGTAGGAGAGCTCATTACGCCGCAAACCCTCACGCTACGACCGGGTAGCTCATCGGGCGCGATCTCGTTCGTCCCGCGTAGCCTGGAGCGGGGAGGCCATCGATGGCGCAGACCGCGACGATTCTCGTGACGGACCTGGCGGGGTCAACCGAGGTAAGAGTGCAGCTCGGCGAGGCGCGGGCCGAGGTGTTGCGGCGCGCCCACGATTCGCTGCTCACGGAGCAGGCATCGGCGCACGGCGGGAACGTCATCAAAGGTACGGGCGACGGCGTGATCGTCGCGTTCGCGGGCACGGCAGAGGCTCTGACCGCGGCTGTCGCGATGCAGCAGGCGCTTGACGCGTTCGGACGCCGCGAGGGGATCGCGCTCGCCATGCGGGTCGGACTGTCGGCCGGTGACGTGACCTTCGAGAACGACGATTGCTTCGGTACCCCGGTGATCGAGGCGTCTCGCCTCTGCGCGCTCGCCGACCCCGGCCAGATCCTCGTCGCCGAGCTGGTACGGCTGCTCGCACGCGGCCGCTCCGAGCTGGAGCTCACGCCGTGCGGATCGATGACCCTGAAGGGCCTGCCAGAACCGGTTGACGTGTTCGCTGTGCAGTGGGAGCCCGCGGAGCGAACTTCGGGCCTGCGCACGTCGACGCCCTATGTCGGGCGCGAGCGCGAACGCGAGACCCTGGCCGAGCGCTGGAACGCGGCGGCCACCGGGACCGGCGGACTCGTGCTGATCGCGGGTGAGCCGGGAATGGGCAAAACGCGCCTCATCAACGAGTTGTCCGAGCACGTCGTGCGCCCGTCCGGCGGAACGGTGCTCGCGGGCGGGTGCCACGACGGCGACGTCGCGGCAAACGCGCCCTTCGTCGAGGCGTTCACCGCATGGGTGCGAAGCGCGGCGCCGGACGAGCTGACGCGCGTGCTGGGAGCGGAAGCGGCGGTCGTCGGGCGCATGGTGTCGGTGGTCGCCGACGTGCTCCCGGGGACGGGCGAGCCACTTCCTGTGCCCCGCGACGCAGAGATCGCGCGGCTGCACGACGCGATCGGCCAGGTACTGCTCCGGCTTGCCGAGACGGCGCCGGTTCTGCTCGTGGTCGACGACCTCCATTGGGCCGACGACGCGACTGTCGGGATGCTCCGTG
>CAZLEC010000555.1:0-3455 GCA_964558245.1 uncultured Burkholderiales bacterium
GCCTTGAGACTGTCGGGCGCGACTCCACGCGATCGCTGCGGCGCCTCGGCGCGGAACACCGCGCCGGTAGGAGCGGTCTTACCCTGGAGCTCGGTGAACCCGACGTGCAGGAGCATGTCGCGGACGCACGCCTGATTCGGGATCCAAAAGACCGTCGGATCGTGTTGCCGGTTCTCCGGCGGGCCGCTCTCGATCCCGAACGGGTGGAACTTCGCCGCGGACTCGGTACCGAGCGCGGGGTCTTCGAAGCTCGCGGTTTGGAGCAGCAGGGTCCCGCTCGCGACGCCGAAGATCTTCTCGAGGGCGAGAATCGGATGGCGCAGGTGGTAGAGCACCCCGAAGAACATGACGAGGTCGAAGGTGCCGATCGTTCGCGGGCTGAGGTCGTAGACGTTGGTGAGGTACGCGGTCGCTTGCGAGCCGAGCGCATCCCGGCAGATGTTGAACCGCCGTACCGAGTCGGCGAAGGAGTCGATCGCGATGACCTCACGCGCGCCGCGCCGCTCGGCTTCGAACGAGAAGAAGCCCTCCGCGCAGCCGATGTCGAGCACGCGCATCCCGGTCATGTCGTCGGGGAGTCCGTAGTACGGGACCTTGTCGACCTGGGGATCGGACCATCCCGGTGTCACGAGATCGGGCCCGAGCTCGATGCGGTGGAACCAGTACGGCTCCTCGTGCACCTTCGACTTCAACCAATCGCGGTGCGTAATCGTGTCGTCATCTGACATATGTGCCTCCAGGACGCTGCTCCGGGGCCCGAAATTCGTGACCTTAGCGCGGCCGCGGGCGCGAGATGGGTGAACAGGTCACGTGACGGCGCCGATGCCGCACCGGCTTCCGGTACGGTTCGCCGTGTGCTTCTCACCGCAAGCTGATCTGTTCGGCGGCGTCGCGGTGACGGCGATCGGCACCGATGCGTGCCGGCGCGATCGTGGTACCGGGCGCGACGCGAAGCCGAACCGCATGACACCGGGCTTCGTCGCCTGAGACGGGCGTGAGTCTCGCGCTGTCACTCGCGTGCGCGATCGTCACCGCGCTCGGCTACGGCATCGGCTCGGTGATGCAGGCCGCGGCCGCGCGCCGGGCGGAGATGCGCCCGAATCTCGATCCGATGCTGCTCGTGCGGCTGGCCGGCGACATCACGTACGTCTCCAGTCTCGGCCTCGACCTGATCGGTTTCGTCGCGTCGGTGGTGGCGCTGCGCACGCTGCCGCTGTTCATGGTGCAATCCGCGATTGCCGGGAGCGTCGGCGTCACCGCGATCGCGGCCTCCATCGCGTTCGGGGTGCGCCTCGAGCGGCACGAGCACGCGGCGCTCGTCGGCCTGCTGCTCGGCTTCGCGCTGCTCGCACTCTCGGCGCGTCCCGGGCACGCGGCGACGCTCGGCACCGCGGGTCATTGGCTCCTCGGCGCCGGTGTCGTGATCGTCGCGTTGCTCGGGGCGGTGAGCGCACGCATCTCGGGCCACCGCGCCGGGATCGGGCTCGCGCTCGCGGCCGGCCTGAGCTTCGCCGGCACCGGAGTCGCCGCGCGCGAGCTCGAGGTGCCGCACGTCGCGTGGCACCTCGTCGGGGAGCCGGTGGCCATCGCGCTGGCGCTCTACGCGCTGCTCGGAGTGCTGCTGTTCGCCACCGCGCTGCAGCGCAGCTCGGTCACCGCCGTCGCCGCGCTCGTGTTCCTCGTCGAGACGGTGATCCCTTCGACGATCGGTCTCGTCTTCCTCGGCGACCGCGCGCGACCACACCTGGCAGTCGTCGCCGTTCTCGGCTTCGTCGTGACCGTGGCGGCATCGGTCGCGCTGGCTCGCCGCTCCGAACCGCTGCCGCGCGAGCCGAGCGCGCCGGCCTGATCGACCGAACCGTCAGCTGTCGAAGCTCGGCTGCGCCGGTCGCGCGGTGCCGGCGCGTCCCTTCGGCTCCTCCCAATCCTCTTGGCGACCGAGCGCGGTGAAGTCGAGGAAGTAATACGACCCGCCGAGCGACTCAGTGCCGCGCGCGTACGCGGAGTAGGTGTGGAACACGCTCACGTCGTCGCGCAGGAACACGCTGTAACCGGGCTGTTCCGACGATCCCTCCCCCAACCAGCCCATGCCGACCTGCTCCAGCTCGTCGAGCGTGCGGTAGTTCCACATCACCGGCGCGACCGAAGCGTCGATCGTGACGTGGAAGTCGTAGTTGAAGTCGCTGCCGTTCGAGGAGAACCACGGGAAGGTCCAACCTCGCCGCCGCTTGTAGTCCTCGATCTTCGGCAACGGCGCGCGCGACACAACAGCCAACGTCGTGTCGCGCGCGTGCAGGTGAGCCAGCAGCCCCGGAGAGATCTCGTCGGACGCGGCCGTGCAACTGGGGCACCCGTCGTCCCAGCTCGGATCGAACATGAAGTGCTGCACGATGAGCTGGCGGCGGCCGTCGAAGAGGTCGATCAATGCCGCTTTCCCGTCGGGACCTTCGAACACGTAGTCCTTCTCGACCTCCACCATCGGGAGCTCGCGGCGCTTCGTGCTCAACGCGTCGCGCGCCCGGGTCATGGCTTTCTCCTCGGCGAGCAGCTGCTTGCGAGCAGCCAGCCACTCCGACTCGGAAACGACGTTGGGGAGACTCATGCTTCACTCCTCGGTTGTCCTGTCCTATCGACGCCGCCGGCGAGCGAAACTCATCGGTGAGTTCCGCCACCCGGGACGGTCTCGAACGGGTGCCCGCTTGCCGGATCGTTGTCACCTTCGACGTCAGCGCCGTCACCGGCGCCGACGAAGCGGTGCTCGAGAGGCTCGCGCGTCTGCTCCTCGCCGCGCGCCGGATGGGCGTATCCGTCGAGCTCCGCCACGCCCGCCGGGAGCTCGTCGACCTGTTGACCCTGGTCGGTCTGGCCCACGAGCTAATCCTCCAACCGGGTGGGCAATCCGAACAGCGCGAACAGGTTGGGATCGACGAAGAAGTTGATCCCGGTGATGCAGCCGTTTGAGATCTCGAGCGTGTGAATCGACCACGCGTCGTATCCGCCGTCGGGGCTCGAACGCCACTGCGCGAACGCGGGAACGCCGTTCGCGGCGACGGGCGCGAGCCGGGAGCCCCGGCATCCGCACCCCGCACCCCGCATCCATTTGCCGTACTCGGCCGCGCCTCGCATCCAGAGCGGGTACGGCGGCATCATCATCGTCGCGTCGGCGTGCAGCAACGACACCATCGTCTCGACGTCGAACCGCTCGAACGCGTCGACGTAACGCGCGAGGAGATCCTGCTGCGCCCGGTCGGTCGGCTCCGCAGCAGTCGTGTGGTCGACCTGGTTGTCGGCCAGCGTCGACCGCGCCCGTTGGAGCGCGCTGTTGACCGACACCACGGTCGTGTCGAGCAACTCGGCGACCTCGCTCGCCTTCCACCTCAACACCTCGCGCAAGATGAGCACCGCCCGCTGGCGCGGCGGCAGGTGCTGCAGCGCGGCGACGAACGCGAGCCGCA
>CAZLEC010000556.1:0-3428 GCA_964558245.1 uncultured Burkholderiales bacterium
CAATCCGCGCCCCCCGCTTTCGCGAGGGGCGACCGGCAAGACGTCCTGACGAGGACGGCCGGTCATCACACCCCCTACGTCTACACAAGCATCGTTGTCAAACGGAGCGACCGGCGCGCTTGGCCCTTTCAGTACAACGTCATCGGCTGATCTCGAGGCACGCCGGCCTAGCTGCAGGTTGTGGTTTCGGGAACGTAGTTCCCGTTCCCCGTTGGCAAATACGGGTCGGGGTTCGGCGCACCGCCGAAACGGTCGGCGATCCATTGCACGACGTCAGTGGTCACATCGCTGCCCGAACTGCCGGAGACGACTCCAGTGTGGTCGAGGCCCGGGTAGACCCAGCGTTCGAGATCTTGGTGCAATCCGCACAACTGCGTGGCGAGCGTCGCGCTGGTCGACACGGGGATGAGCTCGTCAGCGTCACCGTGGACGATGAGCAGCGGCGTGCTGCTCGCGGTCGTGAAGTTGGCGGGGTCGTTCTGGTCGATGAGCGACTGCCACGCCGGCGGCAAGGTTGGGCTCTTCACAAACGCATTGAAGCCACCCGCCGCAGACGCCGAGAAGAGGATCGAGAAGAAACATCCCGTGCCGAGGAGGCTCGGCAGCAAGTCGATGCCGGCCGTCGTGAGCACTTGCGACACGTCCGCCGCGTTGCCGTACGCGGCCTGGAAACCGCCGATGATCATGAGAAGGAACGGCCAATAGTCGCTCCCCGAGATCCCCGCGAGCAGCCCGTTGAGCTGCGACACAGGCGAGAGCGCGACGACTCCGTCGAGGTGGAGTTTCGGTGCGTACGAAGCCGCAATCTTCAACGCGAACAGCGCGGTTTGTCCGCCCTCGGAATGGCCCGACACGACGTAGTGCGAGCCGGCGTGCGCGGCTTTCAGTTGACGCGCCGCTCTCACGATGTCAATGGTGTTACGCGCCGCATTGGTGGCCACCAAGAACGGGTGCAGGCCCTTGGTCGTAGGCGCAAGTGCCGGGTTGCCCTCACCCAGGTAATCGGTCGCGGTTACTTCCCAACCCTTGCCGAGGAATGTATTCACATAGGGCACGTCCTGCCCGAGGTCCCTCGACTCCGCGCACAAGCCCGTCATTCCGTCAGTACCGTGCGCCCACGACACGACCGGCCACCCGCCACTCGGTGTCGTTCCCCGTGGAACGATCACCACTCCCGTGACCTGCACCGGCTTGTTGGCCGGCGACGACTCCGACCAATACTTCACCAGATACACGGTGCCATTCACCGCCGGCGACGCAACCTTCTTCGCGACGATCAACGTGCCGGGCTTGGCCGGCACCTTCGCCGCGTGAGGTGAGACTGCGCTGGCCGGATTGGCAGAGATCAGAGCGGCAACAAGCGCCACGCTAGTCAATAGAGCCAATGCACCATGTGCAGAAATGAAGGACCGTCGGCGCATGACACTCCCCTCCCCGTGTTCACGACGCTCAACCGGTCACGAGACTATAGAAGCCTGAAACCTGCTTGAAGGGCGCGGATGCAAGTCGCTTTGCGCTGCACTGACCATTGGTGAGATGTAAATTCACGAGCACCGACAAGGCCAAAGCGATGGCAGCCCGATACTCGGTCTACGTCGTGCGCACAGATCAAGCCTGACAGGCAAAGCCGCCCGCTGACATAACACAAGCGACTACTCCTCAGTCGAGTAGGACAAAAGGTGTGATACGGCTCCTGTCCCGCCAACCGGTAGCGCGGTCGCGAAGATGTAACCGTCGAACTTGGAGAACGCATCCTTGAAGATCTGATCGTGGATCCGCAACGACGCCGACATCGCCTCAGCATCCGCAGCCCACAACCGCGTCGAGCCCATGACATCAGAGAACAAGAACGTGACCGTCCCCGTCGGCGCATGTCAGGTTCAACCGGCACTCACGCAACCTAAGCGACCAGCGAGGTCGACCCCGACGAAGCCGCCCGCCGTCAGGAGATGCGCGACCGGATGACCAAGATGGACGCCGAAATCGCGGCCTACCGAACAGTCCTCCGAGAGCAGCCCATCACCGCCCCCGAGCTCGGCAAGTGGATGGCCGAAACCGTCCAAGACAAACGACGACTCGAGAACCTGCTCGGCGCCGAACCGACCACCAAGCTCACCGTCGAAGACGTCAAAGCCATGGTCGCCGGCCTGCGCGACATCACCCGGTCGCTCGCCCAAGCG
The DNA here is from genome assembly GCA_964558245.1 of uncultured Burkholderiales bacterium. Lineage (GTDB taxonomy): Bacteria > Actinomycetota > Acidimicrobiia > IMCC26256 > PALSA-610 > JBBQER01. The sequence continues at coordinate 2,181 of CAZLEC010000556.1, forward strand.
AACCCCGCCATCAAGGCTGCCGCCTACGCAGAGCTCGGTGTGACCGTCACGTACCACCAAGAAGGCCGGGCACTCCTGGAGTCCCGGCCTCAACCAAGCGGTGTACCTGAAGTTCGTGTCGGAGGGACGACACACACCCTGAGTACACGCGCCCCTTGGGAAGCATGGCTGAGTGCGTGAGAGGTCGCCGTCGACCGGCACGCGTCCCTGCGGTTGCAGCAGGCGCCTCCGTCGGTACCGCTCCTCCCCCGCCCCAGTACCCGCGTTGTATGGCAGGCCGTTGGCATTCTTCTGGGATCCGCGTTGCGGAACACGTTGGAGTGAGCTGGCTCAACGGGTTGTCGGGCCGCTGCGACAAGGGACCTTCGGCCCTGTTTGCACGACGATGGAAGGTCGACAACATGCGCTATATGGACAGCGCCGCCGGCCACAGGCTGGTGAACCGCCGGCGCAAGGTTCGGCATCGGTCAGTCACGAGACTGTGAGCGATCCGTCCCTTCCGGACCTGAGGAGGTCGCATGCAGACCATCGGATCGCGGTCGGTAGCTAGCCGTCAGGCGATGTTGAAGCTTGTGCTGTTCGTCGCGGCGTTCGCGTCGTTCTTGTTGTCCGTGTACCTGTACTTCATCGCCGATGACAAGACTGCAGGAATCTTCGTCGGGATCTGGGTCCCGTCGATCCAGTCAATGGGGGCGTTGCTCCTCGCGGGCGACCGGAGCTCGCGATGAGCCAGACCGTGTTGTTCGAGATCGGTGCGGTGATCTTCCTCGCGGTCGTGACCGCGTTGTTTCTGTATGGGTTGGCCGAGTTCAAGGATTGGCAGGACCGCGACGACCAGCGCGCCGACGCGGTTCGTGACGCGGACCACGCAGTGCCCGTGACCGCGGGGCCCGTGCCGGATAGCACGGCCGGGCGGGTCGTACCGCGTGAGCGGAACGTCGTGCAATGCCGTTCTGCGTGGCCAGTGAACTTCGCATGTTGAGGTCGTGACGCCCGTCTCGGTCTTCCCGCGGGTCTCGACCGCGCGTCGGTGCGATGCTCAGCAGCTCCACCCGGGATGCCCGGCTCGGAGCAACCTACGCCGCGCACCGAAACGAGCGTCAGGCATCCTTGCCCGGCAGGGCTATGCGATCCGGTGGACGGACTCGGCTGCCCGGTCGGCGTGTTGTTCGACGCTCCGGGCGAGCGGCCGGAAGATGAATCGGTGGAAGGGTGCGACCGCATACCAGTAGGCACGACCGGACAGAC
>CAZLEC010000557.1:0-3426 GCA_964558245.1 uncultured Burkholderiales bacterium
CGGTCGTCGACGCGGTCTCGCACCTCGGTGTGCGCCACCTCGACATGCCGTGCACGGCGGAGCGGGTCTGGCGCGCCATGGCCGAGGCGCGCGGCTAGCGATGAGCATCTTGCGGCTCGCCGAGTCGCAGTACCTGACGATCGTCGGCAACTGCTATGACGGCCTGCCCGACGAGGCGTGCGGCCTGCTCGTCGGGCCGCTCTCGGCGCACGGCGTGTCGACGGGTGCGATCACCGAGGCGCGTCCGTGTCGCAACGCCGACGCGTCGGCCCGCACCTACACCGTCGACCCGCGTGACATGCTCGCCGCCGGCCGCGCGGCCGAGGCCCGCGGCGACGAGATCGTCGGCGTGTGGCACAGCCATACCCACACCGACGCGTACCCGTCGCCGACCGACGTTCGCCAGGCAGTCGACCCCGCGTGGTGGTACGTGATCGTGAGCCTGCGCGACGACGCGCCCGTGCTGCGCGCGTACCGGATCGTCGACGGCGTCATCACCGAGAGTGCCGTCGAGCTCGGTCGCGGCTGACTCTGCCGTGGTCTCGGACGCGTGGAAACGACCGCTGCGGCCGTTGGTGCGCCGGTCGCCGGCGTTGCGTTCGCTCGCCGCGGAGGTACGGCGCAGCGCGGCACGGGTCCGGTCCCGGTCCGTCACGCTGTCGACCGACGAGATGGCGCCCGAGCAGTTCCTGCGGACCGCCTTCAACATCGTGTTGAACCGCGACCCGGGCGCCAACGAGATCGCGGCGATGCTCCCCGCGTTGGAATCCGGCGAGCTCCCCCGCGACGAGTTCGTGAAGCGGTTGCGGGGATCGGTGGAGTTCCGGTTCCGCGTGCCGTTCGAGAAGGCGACGCTCCCGCACTCGTTGCACATGAGCCGTTGCGAGTTCATCGTGAGCCTGCCGCGGGCGCGCAGCATCCTCGACATCGGCGGCAGCGACGTGAACAACGTCGAGGGCGCGCTGGTCGCGATGGGCTACCCGTACCAGTTCGACGCCCTGACGATCATCGACCTGCCCTCCGACGACCGGCACCCGATGTACCGGTCGGCCGAGCAGTCGGTCATCCACTCGCGGCGCGGTCCGGTGACCTACCGCTACCACTCGATGTCCGACCTCTCCGGCTACGCGGACGGGTCGTTCGATCTCGTGTACAGCGGTCAGTCGATCGAGCACGTGTCGGAAGCGGAGGCCGGCCACGTGCTCGAGGAAGTGCGGCGGGTGCTGCGGCCCGGCGGTCACTTCGCGCTCGACACGCCCAACGGCCGGATCACGCGCATGCAGCAGGTCGCGTTCATCGACGCCGACCACGAGGTCGAGTACACCGCCGCCGAGCTCGACCGGATGCTTCGCGCGGCGGGCTTCGAGATCGTGGAACGGCGGGGTCTCAACTACGCCGGCGAGAGCGCGGCGCGCGGCGCGTTCGACTGGAACGAAGCGGCCGCCAACACGGGAGTGTTCTCGGAGGCGGAAGACTGCTACCTCCTCGCCTACGTGTGCCGGAAGCCGGCATAGATGGAGGCGTCGTCGGGCCCGACGGGATGGCGGCGCCGAGCGCCCGTGCTCGCATTCGCGGCGGTGCAGGTGTTCGCGTTGTTCTTCTGGTTGAACGCGGGCCGGCTCGAGTGGTTCTACCTCGACGAGTGGGACTTCCTCGCGCAACGCAAGGCCACCGATCTCGGAGATCTCCTGCGTCCGCACAACGAGCACTGGACCACGATCCCGATCCTCGTGTACCGCGCGCTCTACTGGATGTTCGGCCTGCGCGAGTACTTCCCGTATCGCCTCGTGGTGGTCGTCGTGTACTTGGCGATGGCGGCACTGCTGTACGTCGTGATCGTGCGCAGCGGCGTGCACCCGTGGATCGCGAGTGCCGCGGCCTCGGCGTTCGCGCTGTTCGGCGCGGGCTGGGAGAACGCGATCAAGCCCTTCCAGATGACGTTCACGGGCGCAGTGGTGTTCGGTCTCGTCCAACTCCTGCTCGCCGACCACGACGGCGCGTTCGATCGTCGCGACCGGTTGGGCCTGGTTGCCGGTTTGATCGCGTTGATGATGTCGGGGATCGCGATCACGATGGTGTTCGTCGTCGGGCTGGCGGTGCTCCTGCGCCGGGGTTGGCGGATCGCGGCGCTCCACGTCGTGCCTCCGGCTGCGGGTTATGCCGTGTGGTGGGCCGCGTTCGGCCATTCGGGCAAGGTCCGCCAACTCGGCGCCCAGCACGCGCTCACGGTCGGATCGGTGCTCGGGTTCGTCGCGATGGGGCTGCGCGGCGCGTTCAGCGCACTCGGGCACTTTGCGGGGCTCGGCGCGGTGCTCGCGCTGATGCTGGTCGTCGGCTTCCCGCTCGCGCGCTCGCTCCGACTCGATGCGGAACGGCGGTCGGAGCTGGCCGCGCCGTTGGCGTTGGCCGCGGGATCGATCGTGTTCCTCGGCTCGACCGCGATCGGGCGCGCGTCGTTCGGCTCCGACTACGCGCGCATCTCGCGGTACATCTCGCTCACCGTGGTGATGATGTTGCCTGCGCTCGCGGTCGCGGCCGATGCTCTCGCGCGGCGGTGGCGCGTGTCCCTGCCGGTCGGGATGGTGTTGCTCCTCGTGGGGGTTCCGTCGAACCTGCGGGCGGTCGCAGCTGCGCAGAAGCCGCTCGACTCGCTGTACTCGAAGACCCGGCTCACCATCCTCACGCTGCCGCGCGACTCGCTGGCGGCGAGCGCCCCGCGTGACCTCCGGCCCGAGCAGCTCACCGCTCGCTACGTGACGGTGGGCTGGCTCCTCGACGGCGTGAAGGACCACCGTCTCCCGAAGCCGCCGTTCACGATCCAAGACGTCGTGTCTTCGGCGAACTTCCGGCTCTCGCTGTATCAGACGAACGACCCGGCGCCGACGACGGCGTGCTTCACGTTGCGCAAGCCGATGCTCCTGAAGCTGCGCAAGGGTGAGGTGCTCGGCATCTACGAGAGTCCGATCGCGCTGATTCCGGCGGTGCTGCCGTACCTCGTCGGATTCGGGTTGGTGTTCGTGCCCTCCGAGGGCCACGCGGTGAGCGTGTTGCGCCAGGTGCGGAAGGTGCAGCTGAGTCCGTACGACCGCTCCCGCCCGCCCCGCGTCTGCACCGGGCCGGGGGAGCTTCGGCCCACTCCGGCGGTCGACTCCTCGACGACCTCCACGACGCCGGGCTGACCGCCGCGACCCGACGGGGTCGAATTCCGTGCCGGCGCGCTCAGTGCAAATGCAACGACCGGCCCGATTTGTCCACCCGCGTCCGGACAAACGCCCCCGCTCGTTGCAAACAAGCTGAGCGCGAATCTTCGATTTGCGAGGTGCCGAAGTCGCGGCTGCCTCCGGCAACCTTTCCGGTGCCTGCCGCGTCTGTGCAACATGGCGCACGTGTCGACCGAGGGCGAGCGGGTGGGGGTGCCCGTCCGGC